>CAKZOC010000234.1 GCA_937136025.1 uncultured Bacteroidota bacterium | reverse complement strand
GCCCTTTTATATACAAGGCCCAGAAACCTTGATCCTTTTTAAGCTGCATGCGCTCCTGCCAAATGGTATCTCCACTTTGGAGGGTAAATCCAAAACCGGAATATTCCGTTACATCTACCTGCTCCCAAAACTCAAAGGTGGCTTGGCCTTCTGCTTCATTGGTGCGCTCCCAGCGGCCCAGAAGCCACTTAAAGGAGGCCTCAGAATTCGATAGGGTAGTGGCACTTTCGAGTTCAACGGGCTGATCTTTTGGGGCCTGCTTACAGGAGCAAAGCATTAGGATCAGGGCAAGGAGTGTGGTTGTTTTCATGAAATGCGGGTGTTCATTATGTGTTCCCCCGGGTAAAAAGGATATTTTTATAAAATTCAACCTTATAGGAGTTGAGATACCGGAATCCTGTTTGGCCTATGAAATTACATAAAATCTAAATCCATGGACTTAAATCAAATTACTATTCCTTCGTTAGATCTGGAAAAAGCGATCCCATTTTATGAAACACTGGGGTTACAATTAATTGTAAAGGCATTACCGCATTATACCCGATTTCAATGCCCGAATGGGAATTCAACCTTTTCCATCCACCGGACAGAAGCCTTGCCCACGGGTAATGGGATCTCCGTGTATTTTGAATGCGAAAATCTTGAGGACCAGGTACGTTTATTACAGGAAAAAGGGATTGTTTTTGAGCAGGAGCCCACAGATCAGCCCTATTTATGGAAAGAGGCCAGGCTTAAAGATCCCGACGGGAATCAGCTCATTTTGTATTATGCGGGGGAGAACCGGGTTAATCCGCCTTGGCGGGTGGGTTGAGGGAAAAAACACCTGTGTGTACATTCCTTTTAACGGTCTTCGCGAAAAGTAGTTGCATGGTTTAGCATTTAAAAGGCTTGCCAGTTAATTGCGGGATTTACAGAAGTACTACAGCTAAACCTTGAAGGATCTAAACCGCTATTTAATAAGTGTACGCTTCGTGTTGATCGATCCTTGTTATTTGTTTCCGGCGGTTTTCGGATCTTTTTTCATGGACTTGTACAAAAAATATGCAGTAGTTCCTAAAGTCGAGATCATAAAAATCGGTAAAAACCAAGTGCCTAACCCGGACTGATTTCCCAGGGCAACTTGTATGGTGGAATAGGTGATGTAGGCAAATAGCCAAGTAATTAAAGTATTCAAAGTCCGAATCATTCTTGTTCCGGTGGTATATAATCTTGTGGCGTTCTCCTTTGTTACTTTTTGAGGATAATTGAAAACATGAGGGTGCTTGTTGAGCCAATATAACCCCATAAACATGGTAAATCCGATTATGGGAAGGGTCCAAAGCATTCCTTTTCCACTAAAGGCATCAGGTTCTCCATTGGCCCCAAAGTGTGTGGGAATAATCTCGGGTAGTTGGTCATAAAAATATATGGGCAGACCTATCAGAATCACGAGTCCTAAAATTCCAATCCATTCGATCCCATTATCTATGGGTTCCAACTTAATTTTCATTTTTGGTCTTTCCATGTTTTTGTTTTCCATTTTTCCGCTATGTTCTATTGACTGAGTTCTCCCAGTTTCAAAACGGTTTTCCAATTTCTTGTTGTTGCTCCAACTTTGAGCTTTTTCTCGAAAAAATTGTTGGTTAATTTTGATTGGTGATATTTACCCGCACAATATATAAACACATCTTTTTCCTCAATTTCAAATTTGTCAGGTTCGTAATTATACGTTTTAGTTTTCTCCACATTCTCGCTTGTCGGTTTTTCCTTTAAGAAGGTCAGATGTAATTGTGTTATATCGGCATCCTTACCAAAGAATGTATTTCTACTAATTGAAGTTTGAAGTTCATTTGCGTTTCTAATAATAACAGGAACTTCAAATCCGTATTTTTCAGAAATTGCTTTCTCAAGGGTGTTCTCTAATTCAGAGTTCTGCTTTTTAGAATCAAAAATCAGGTTTCCACTTTGTATGTAGGTAACAACATTTGCCCACCCCAATTTCTGACAAAGGGCTTTCAAATCGGCCATTAGAATTTTCCTTTTTCCACCTACATTTATGCCCCTTAAGATTGCAATTTTTTTATTCATTGTGATTCATATCTGAGAGTCTTCAAAGGTCTCTACAACAATATATGCCAAATACTTTGTATTACGGGAATAGCATATTTGAACCATAATTTATATTATGTCAAATAGAATAATTACATGGATGGGTACTTCCGTCCCCAGAAAAAGATTTGGGATGTTTTGAATACATGGGTTCTCTACTCTATTTATTGGATAATTCCGTCGTAGCGAATAGAACTTCGCAAATTGCTATTGATATCGAGCAAGGCGCGCTTTCCTGAAAATACTCTCAGATTGCATTGCAGTGTTTCCGACTTGTTGGCCACATTGAATTTGAGGTCGAATGATTTACCTTGTTCATTCCGACTGATGCTTATCTCTGTAGCCGTACCCACGACTCGAATACCTTCGGTTCTACCATATGTGGTGCTTATCTGACTGGAGCCAAAATACTTCAGTTGCATATCTACCTGATCTCCATCCATTTTAAGGTAACCCGGATTGTCTACCCGATTTGCCGAACCCGCTCTCATTGTTTCAATGGTTTTTGCCACAAAAGTGAAATTCTGGCCTTTGATCGTGTTTTCCATCTGTTGCCAATTCGCTTCGGTTAAGGGCTCTTTAGAAGCCCCGCAGCCGAAGAGAATCAGGAAAGATGCCAGTATAAAAAGAAAGGATAGGGTTCTTGTGCTCATTTTTATCATTTTGGTTTCCATTACAATTTCTTAGTCATTTTCGACAGTTATGTTTCCGTCATAGCGAATTTGGTTGCGCTGGTTGCTTTGTACCGTGAGTAACGCCCGTTTACCTCCATAGAGTCTGAGGTTGCAGAGGAAAATTTCACTCCGGTCTTTGGCGCTGAAACCGATATCGTAGTAATTGTGTTCCGTGTTCCGGTTCACCTTTAAATCTTTGGCAAGGCCTTCATAGGTAATTCCCTCTGCCCTCCCGTAGGTTTTAACAACCTGGCGCTCCCCGTAATACGGCAATTGAATAAAAACAGAATCGCCTTTCATTTTGAAGTAATTGGAATTCTCCCCCAGATTAATACGGCTCGGACTGCTACCCGGAGGAAATAATCCGGCACTGGCCATCGCGTTGATACCGACATCCGGCGTGGGTTCTGCCCACTGGGCAATCATCGTAAAATTTCGGTCCGCAACAATCCGTTCCAGTCGAGCCTGCTCCTCTGGCGTTAAGGGCTTTGCCGCGGATTTACAAGCAGAAAAGGCCAAAAGCAGGAATAAACAACTCAGGAATAATGCTGTCGGCCGATTTGAGATTCTCATAATTCCATGGTTAATTTAAGGGGCAAAAAGATACGAAATTATTCCCCCCAGAAAGATGCTGAATTCCCGAAAATTGTATCCTTACAGTTCCATAAGCCTTCTTCGGGCCTCTGCTCCTTCCTCCCCTTGTGGATCTATCGCCAGCGCTTTTTGATAGGCTTCCCGGGCCTTTTGGATCTCCCCCTGCTTTGCATAAATAGCACCCATTCCGTTCCAGACCCCAGCCCGTTCCGGAAAGAATTCCGCATTCATGGAAAACACAAAAAATGATTCTTCTAAACGTTTGCTTTTCAATAGGTTATGTGCAGTCTTGTCAAATGCTTGTTCAAAGTTATAAAACGCGTAATTCGAATCGGAAATCATACGGGCTGCCGCGGGTTTCACCTGATCCACCCTCCCGGATGTAAACAATTCCGTCAGGTGGTCCATGGGATTGAGAATAAACGTGGAGTCTGAAAAAGCCAGGGCGGCTTCCAGGGCCGGGTCCTGATTGGTTCGGTATTGTTCAAAGGTCATCCCGGTAGCCAGGTGCGGCGCCAGCCAGGGGCCGTTCTCCCACTGCGGTTTGTCCTGCCACCAGGCGTATGATAAATAGGCATTCAGGCCACTATTGGGAAGGCTTACGGGCCGGTTGTCTCCATAGAAGTTGATATTCTCAGACGTGGGTTCCCCTACGAATACCGCATTGGTATAGTTGCTGAGTTCATTGACCAGGTTCTGGCAGGCTGAAAACGTCCGCCTACCGATAATGACCATAAATTTTCCGGGTTTATTGATCTTTTCCGTTCGAATGACCCCGGTAACTATGGGCTTGTTCTTATAATTATTCCCACCTCCATTCAGACGCAGATCGAGTATGAATTTATCGACATCATTCTGTGCTATAAATTCAAACACCTCCTTAAAAAAGGTTGGGATATCGACTTGTTCATCATCCATTATCTGGCTTTGACGGGCATACAGGACTTTTTCCTCAGGCAGGTATTCATAATAGGATATTCGGTCCAATTCCTTGAGGTACAATGGGTTTCCGGTGGTATCCCGGGACTCGACCCAGTCCTCTCCCGGAACGACCATTCCATAACGCCTCGGAAAGCGCTGGGCGGGTACCGAAGTAATGGTTTCACGGCGAATCTCCCCATCCTTTTCAAGGGTCAGGGTGATATCCCGCTTGTTTTCCGAAAGGACCTTCTGGGCGTGGAGGAATTCCG
>CAKZOC010000233.1 GCA_937136025.1 uncultured Bacteroidota bacterium | reverse complement strand
AAGGAAATGCAACCGCACCCCAGGCCGCTCCCATAAGGTTCACGCCGAAATAGCCCATCGAGTCGATAGCGACGATCATTACGGCCGCGATCGCGACACCCGCCAGCGCGGCCGACAACATGATGTTGCGACGACCCAACATGATGTTGCCCAGTTGAAATGGGATGTAGAATGTGATGCAGGTCATTGGGTCCGATCGCTCTTCCACCTGTTTTCATTTTGTTATTCCCAACCCACCACACGACAATATTTTGTTTGTTCAATTGTATTATAAGGGAATTTATAGGAAATATTTGCCAATTGGTCATTATCAAAACAATATTTGTTCATGACTGATTTTTAAACAAACCTTTCCTTTTTTCAGCAAGGCTATTGAACTGGATTCGACGTTCATTCAGGCTTACAAGTCCCTTTCTAATAGTTATATGTACGGCGGGGTTTTCAATGGGGTTAATGAGCAAAGGTATTCCTGGAGATCTTCTAAAAAATATGTTGAAAAAGTCTTGGAAATGTCTAAAGATGAGGGCGATCTCAGATGGGCAAAACAAAGAATGCGGACGAACTCCTACTTCTTTGAATGGGATTTCGATTTAATGGAAGAGGAATACTTGGAAGGCTTTGATGATAACTCCTATCTGATGAAGACTCTTTATGAATTTAATACGGGCAGGTATGAGGAGGCGCTGAAAACTGCTAAAGCCCGGGCTGAACTTTATCCGACCTGTGGCACATGCCAGGCATATCTGGCCAATGCATTATTTTTTATGGGGAAAACCCAGGAGGCTAAAAAGGTAATCGGCCAAAACTTTGAGCTTTTTAATGATAACTACCAATTTCTTCGGGAAGCCGCCCTTTTATCCTATTATTTAGGAGCCTATGAAATGTCACAGGAAGCATTGAGAGTTATTAGATTTACCTTTAATGACAATTCCCCCACCACCTTGTTTCTCATAGCTGTTAATCATAATATAAATGGTGATGTAAGTGTTGAAAAGGAAACTCTTGAAATACTACTTGAGCAATATCATAATCAAAATTCGGGATCACCGGCCTGGAATTTGGCTAAATATTATGCCCACAAGGGGGAATACGAAAATTCCCTCACGTGGCTACAAAGATCCTTTGAACGTCGTGATGTTGAAATGATCTGGTTAAGAACAGAACCGCTTTTTGCCCCATTAAGGAAGGACACCAGGTATCTCGAGATTTACAAAAATGTGGGATTCCCGGTTCCGCCAGCAGTCGTTCCGGAGGACGTAGCCAGAGCGATTCAGTAACCCTCTCCCCGGTTTCTTAATCACCACCAACATTATCTCACCAACCGAATATAAGAGGTACTTGCTGAACCCGTTTTCAGTAATGCTTACGACTTTGCCCTGGATGGTGTCCTGCTCCTTTGTAGTCGTTGGTCGACAAGCGGTGGAACATAGTAGAAGTAAGAGTAGGCAGATTCTAAGTGTCATAGGATTTGGTGGGAGAAGTGGAGCATTTGTTAGTTGTTGCTCGCTTAAGCGTTTTAGTTACATTACTGCGCATTATAATCGTAGTTGAACTCCTCTCCTAAACGATCCAGTAGTTCTTTCCATCCAGGATCGTCATGCAATACTTTGAATTCTGGAATCTGCCATAAATTTTCTGTATAGGCAAGTAGATTATCCCATGCCTTGTATAATAATTCAAAAGTGCGGTCTTTATCCCCAATAGAAGCATATAACGTGGCAAGAGTTATATAGTGATAGTCTAAATCACCCTCTCCGATACTAGCAAAAATTTGTTCATCGGGCAGATTAATTAATTTTTTTAGAAGATTTTCGGCCTCTTCTTTATTACCCTCTTTAGATGCAATCAGTACTGCAGTGTAAAGATGCCAATAAGGATCCGTGTCTTGTGATAAAGTTTCTTTGGCTTTCTCAACCTCTCCATTCTCAAAATAATTTATGGCAACCTCATCTAAATACGGATCTATTCCGGTTTGCTGCTTCTGAAGTTCAACGAACTTGTTATACATCAATGAGGCCTGGGGATAATTATCCATGTAACGTTCTATTCTCCACACCCTTTCATAAAGCTGATAGTTTTTTGGCGATAACTCAACTCCTTTGTAAGCAAATTTTAATCCTTTTTCAGGCATCCCCAACCTTGTATACATATGTGCTGCGTAACCATGTGCAGAGAACGAATTAGGATTTATTCTAAGAAGCTTTTCAAGTGTTTTCAAAGATTTCGTTGCTTCACGATTATGCCATTGCCAGTTGGAAAGCCAATTCATGGCAACAGGATAGGCCGAATCCAATTCTATTGCGCGCTTTGCAGCCTGAAGTCCTATGCGCACTCCTTCCTCCTGGGTTAATTGACCAAAATAAAAACTGAGTTGAAAAGTAGTGCCTGAGAGAAGGGACCAAGCCGGAGCATACTCCGAATCGATATCCAGTGATTCCCGAATAAGGGAGTCCGCCACGATCATGTGATCAGGCTGTATGTATTCGAACTCGCGTAAGGCCCTGAGATATAACTCGAAAGCTTCCGGGTCTACCTTTCGCAATCGAACGTCATCATAAGTCAACGTAAGGTTCAGACGATCAGCCACAACTCTCGCAATTTCATCCTGAACATCCAGGGCATCCTCCATTTTACGATCATAGGTTTCAGACCAAATCTGGGAACCGTCTCGGGTATCGATCAATTGGACAGTGGTCCGGAACATATCTCCCACCTTTTGAATACTTCCGTCCAGCACATATGCAACACCCAATTCCTGTCCTATGATATCCATGGAAATATCTTTCCCTTTGTAAACGAAAGAGGAGCGATGGTTAATGATTTTGAGGTCCCTAAACTTGCCCAGTCGATCGAGGATTTGAATGCTGATACCATCCGAAAGCCACTCCTGGTCCTGATTGGGACTTATATCCTTAAAAGCCAGCACTGCAATGGATGAGGTAAAATCAGGCAATATGGAAGCCATGGCGGGTTTCTGCTCCATAGTACTGGACATTCGGAACTGATTCGCGATCAATAAGATGACCGCAATACTTAGCCCCCCGATTATCAACCTATTCAGCTGCCAATTCTTTTTTGCAGACACCTTGGGATCAAAGGGGACATCCTCGGTCTTTTTGATCCCCTCGGGTGAAAAATCATATACCCAGGCGATAATGAGCCAGATGGGGAAGCCTATGGCCAGTAGCAATACCAACCCTTTTAGGAAAACATCGGATACTTCAAAAAGGGGCAAGACCGCCGTGGCGACTTCAACAACCACCCATGATATGGCCAAATAAGCAAGGCCTGCCTTGACCACATGGCGGCGCTGCAATTCCCTGAAGTATCCTTTGAAATCGAAATCCATTATGCTTTATTTCAATCTTGTATCGAGGGCTGACTTTTTATCTATTTTCAGCTGTTTTCCTTTCCAGTTTTACCCCTGTTGATCCTTGAACCTTACATCTGCCTACTGCCAATTTCTATTGGGTATCCCAAAACAACCGCGTCGTCTGTGTATCTCCCCCAATGGCCTCCGAGGCATTCAGCCAGTTCTGTTCATTTAAATTCTGTTCATTGATGGGGTACGTATACCGGGTGGGTACCGGGCTCTCTGTAAGGACCGGTAAATTCATTGTTGGAACATCAAAAGTCCGCCAGACGGTCCAGCCTTCGAAGCCCCGGTTGTACATGGCCAGCCAGAATTGCAGGCCTATTTTTTCCCGCCAGTCCCCGGAAGCGGAGTCATAAGCCACATCCGGCTGGGCCAGGTAACCTGAGACGTCAGACACCCCCCAGTAATCGAAGGAAGCGGTAATGGCCTGATTGTAATAATCTTCTGGTGAACCACCCACACTGAATCCCCGGGCGCTGGCTTCGGCCAGGTAGAAAGATACTTCGGCAAAGTCCATAAGGGAAGCGGGTGTAGTCGGTTGTAGGATCACTGAGCTGATCTGCGAGAAATTTTCGTAAAGGTTCACCCCTCCATCAATCCCGCCAATATACGTATCAGGGCCCAGGTTCTCCTCGAAATACACCACCCTCCTGG
>CAKZOC010000232.1 GCA_937136025.1 uncultured Bacteroidota bacterium | reverse complement strand
CAGAGTGTTATTGCACAGTGCGAAAACCGTATTCACCGCGCATTATTCACTGTTCATTCATATCATATTCCATTACCAAAGCAACCAGCGAAAGATTTCCTGAATGGTATTCGGAAAGAGCCTGCCGCGGGTAGCCGTGCGGATGTTTTTGTAATTACAACCATTGAGAATGCCAAACAATCGGGAATCGTCCCGGGCGGCAACAAGATCTGCTTCCAGTCCTTCACCCCCAATAAATTCAGGAGGCGCGCTGGGCTTTAGGATATCCTGCATATAGGAAGGTGAAACCGTATGTACCGCATCAGCCCTTCGAATCCCGAGCGCCATAAGATTTACACAATCCGGATATCTGGGATCCTGCAGGGCCCTGAGGGAATACGCGCAGCCGGGATACCAGGTTTCCAGGGCAGAAGGATTATTGCGTAAGGGTCGAATTCCCTGAATCGCGAGATTGTGGATGGTGTACACCATTCGTATATTCCCAAGTTCCGGGTAATCCGGGTGGAATTCTCTCAGAAACAACAGTAAACTCGTGTGCCAGTCGTGCAAGTGGATCACCTCGAGATCCCCAAAACACCCCTGTTGCACCGCCCCTGCCACGGCCGTACAGAATATTGCGAATTTTACAGCGTCGTTGTAAAAGGGCTCCTCCGGATCGTGATGGTACATATGCGCTATCTGCCCTGCGGTGATCTCAGGATGGTGCACCACATAGTGCGAGATCCCCGGAAATTCCTTTTTGGGAATCACCTTAAAAAGCGCAGCGGTATACGCCATTCCGGCAAAGGAAAAATCCACTTCCGCCACGCGCTGTCCAGTCTGATGTAAACGACCATAGGAAGGAACAACGATGCTGACTTCATCTCCCCGGGCGGCAATCTCCCTGGGCACGTCCCGCACCACATCGCCCATACCACCCGCTTTGCAATCCGCAATGGCGTCGTTCTCGGCAGCTACAAAAAGAAAGCGATAGGGCATACTTCTAAGATATGGAATTAAACTCCGCGATAATCTCCCGGACTGTAAAATTAAAAAAGGCCCTGTGATCAGGGCCTTTTCAAGTGTTAAGAAATGAGTAAAACTACCGGGTCACTTTAAAGGCAGATTCTCCCGGAAAATAGGCCACAGAACCCAATTCCTCTTCGATTCTCAAGAGTTGATTATACTTTGCGATCCGATCGCTGCGGGAGGCGGACCCGGTTTTAATCTGCCCGGTATTCAGGGCCACAGCGAGGTCGGCTATCGTATTGTCTTCCGTCTCGCCAGATCTGTGTGACATCACGGAGGTGTAACCTGCATTTTTTGCCATATTCACGGCAGCGATGGTCTCGGTAAGTGTCCCGATCTGGTTGACTTTTATCAAAATTGAATTGGCAATACCCTCTGATATACCCCGGCTCAAGCGCTCAACATTGGTCACGAAAAGATCATCGCCTACCAACTGAACCCGTTCCCCGACTTTCTCCGTGAGCATCTTCCATCCTTCCCAATCATCTTCATCCATCCCATCCTCAATAGAAATAATGGGGTATTGATCACAGAGCTTCGCCAGATATTCCGCCTGTTCAGCGGAAGTGCGCACCGCACCGGTGTCTCCCTCGAATTTGGTATAGACGTATTTACCATCCTCGTAGAACTCGGCTGCCGCGCAGTCCAGGGCAATCATCACTTCGTCCCCCATGGAATACCCAGCATTTTCAACGGCCTTCCCGATGGTGTCCAGCGCATCCTCCGTCCCGTCCAGGGCAGGAGCAAATCCGCCTTCATCACCTACCGCCGTACTCAGGTTACGGTCGTGCAACACTTTTTTGAGGTGGTGGAAGATCTCTGTTCCCATTTTAAGGGCGTGAGAAAAGCTCTTTGCTTTTACGGGCATAATCATAAACTCCTGAAAAGCGATAGGGGCATCGGAATGCGACCCTCCATTGATAATGTTCATCATAGGTACCGGAAGCGTGTTGGCGCTTACCCCGCCCACATATCTGAAAAGGGACATGCCCATTTCCTCTGCCGCAGCTTTGGCCACGGCCAGGGAAACCCCGAGAATGGCATTGGCCCCTAATTTGGACTTATTGGGTGTCCCGTCGAGATCAATCATGGTCTGATCGATCTTATTCTGATCGGAAACGAGCATTCCCCGAATGGCATCCGCAATGACCGTATTGACATTTTCTACGGCCTTGAGCACTCCTTTCCCCATATAATCAGCACCTCCGTCACGCAGTTCTACGGCCTCGTGCACTCCTGTGGAAGCCCCAGATGGAACCGCGGCACGGCCGAGCATTCCATTTTCTGTAATTACGTCAACCTCTACGGTAGGGTTGCCTCTGGAATCAAATATCTGGCGGGCGTGTACATCTAAAATTATACTCATATCAATAGCTTTGCTAATCTTGGATTTATATTAGGTCAAAATGAATCGCGAGAACGGCCGCGGTTAGACCGTGGCATCTGAAGATACGGAGTCTTCAATCAATTTAAAAAACGTATCAAAAAGGTATTCTGCATCGTGAGGTCCCGGACTTGCCTCGGGGTGATACTGTACAGAGAAAACCTTTTTGTCCTTCATTCGAATCCCGGCTACCGTTTGATCATTCAGGTGGATATGGGTGATTTCCAGATCCGGATGGGCCTCAGTTTCTTCGCGGTTTATCGCAAATCCATGGTTTTGTGAGGTGATTTCTCCTTTCCCGGTTTGCAGATTTATTACCGGGTGGTTGATTCCCCTGTGCCCATGGTGCATCTTATACGTACTCACCCCGTTGGCCAGCGCAATAACCTGATGCCCCAGGCAAATACCAAATAAGGGTTTTCCGCAGGCAATAATTTCTTTGGCTGTGGCTACAGCTTCCTTTAAGGGTTCCGGATCTCCCGGGCCGTTGGATATAAAGTACCCGTCAGGGTTCCAGGCTTCCATGGTCTCAAAAGAGGTATTATGGGGGAATACCTTGATGTGCGCTCCCCTTTTCGCCAGGTTTCTCAGAATATTCTTTTTAATCCCGATATCCAAAGCGGCTATACGAATGCCCGCATCTGAATCACCCTCCGTATAAGGTGTCTTGGTCGAGACGCTGGAGGCCAGTTCCAGGCCCTTCATACTGGGTATTTCAGCGAGCTCTTCCTTCAGGGCTTCCAGTTCTTCGACCCGGGTTGAAATAACGGCGTTCATAGCTCCATTATCCCTAATATAACTGACAAGGGCACGTGTATCTACATCGGAGATGGCAAAAAGCCCGTGGGTATCCAGAAATTCCTGAAGGCTGAAATCTGCATCCGCACGGCTGTACTGATACGAGAAATTCTTACAAATCAGACCGGATATCTTCACCCCATCGGATTCTACTTCCGTCTCCTTGGCTCCGTAATTCCCGATATGGGCATTGGTAGTGACCATCAACTGCCCGAAATAGGAAGGATCCGTAAAGATCTCCTGGTACCCGGTCATGCCCGTATTAAAACAGACTTCCCCAAATGCGGTTCCCTCCTTGTCTCCAACGGCTTTTCCGTGAAATACGGTTCCATCAGCCAATAATATCAACGCTTTCCTTCTGGCCTTATACTTCATATCGATATCTCCCTTTTTTAAGGTTCAGTCACAAAATAACATAAAAAAAAGGATAGCCATTCAGGACTATCCTTTTCTTGTTTATAACTTTTAAAAACCTGTGTTCTAGGCATCCGATCCCTCTTTCTTGTCGGAATCTGCAGCTTCATCCTCAGCCTTGGGAGTAACCTCCTCGGCCGTATCCGGTGCAACTGCTTCAGCTACCTCCTCTTTTACTTCCGCTGCGACCTCCGATGCTTCAGCAGCTGTCTCTGCTACCTCCTCAACCTTGGCTTCTGCCTTGGCCTGAGGGGCTGCTTCATCCTTTGTTGGGGCTGCAGCTGCAGGAGCTGCCTCTGTTCCACTACCGGACTTAGACCTTCTGCTTCTTCGGGTCGTTTTCTTCTTCGGTTTATCCGCATTGTAAATCTCATTGAAATCTACAAGCTCTATCATCGCCATATCCGCATTATCACCGAGGCGATTTCCGAGTTTGATGATTCGGGTATAGCCTCCCGGGCGGTCACCCACCTTTTCAGCTACAGTTCCGAAAAGTTCGGTAACCGCGTGTTTGTCGCGAAGGTTTTTAAAGACGATTCTGCGATTGTGAGTTCCCTCTTCAGCCGTCTTGTTATTCTCCGCCTTGGATTTGGTAATCAAAGGCTCCACAAACTGCTTTAAGGCCTTGGCCTTGGCGGTCGTCGTATTGATTCTTTTATGCTCAATCAGCGAACACGCCATATTGGACAACATTGCCCTTCTGTGTGCCGTCTTCCTTCCCAGGTGATTGCTTTTCTTTCCGTGTCTCATCGCTTAATATCGTTTCGCAAGTTACTGCCCCCTGTAATAAGGGTAGTTCTTACTTAATCCTTATCCAGTTTATACTTTGACAAATCCATTCCAAAATTAAGCCCTTTATTGATGACCAGCTCCTCGAGCTCAGTCAGGGATTTTTTACCAAAATTCCGGAACTTCATAAGATCGTTTTTGTTGAAAGCAACCAAATCACCAAGGCTATCCACCTCTGCGGCTTTCAGACAATTCAATGCCCGTACCGAAAGGTCCATGTCTACCAATTTGGTTTTCAACAATTGACGCATATGAAGGGATTCCTCGTCGTAGGTTTCCGTTTGTGCAATCTCATCCGCCTCCAGGGTTATGCGCTCATCAGAGAAGAGCATAAAGTGGTGAATCAACACTTTGGCCGCCTCTGTAAGGGCTTGTTTAGGGTGAATGGAGCCATCCGTTAAGATCTCAAAGACCAATTTTTCATAATCGGTCTTCTGCTCTACCCGGAAATTCTCGATGCTGTACTTGACATTCCGAACCGGAGTAAAGATGGAATCCACGGCGATACTCCCGATAGGCGCATTGGATTTCTTATTTTCCTCTGCAGGTACGTAACCCCTGCCTTTTTCGATAATGATCTCCATGTTGATCGTTACCTTCGGGTCCATATGACAGATCACCAGATCCGGGTTCAACACCTGGAATCCGGAAATAAACTTCTGGAAATCTCCTGCGGTCATCTGATCTTTTCCACTAACGGAAATAGAAACCGTCTCCTCGTTCACATCGTCTATCTGACGTTTGAATCTGACCTGTTTCAGGTTCAGAATGATTTCGGTAACATCCTCAACAACACCTTCAATCACCGAAAACTCATGATCTACTTTATCCATGCGGACAGAGGTGATCGCAAACCCTTCCAGGGATGCCAACAAAACTCTTCTGAGCGCATTCCCGACTGTAAGTCCATAACCGGGCTCCAGAGGGCGGAATTCGAATTTACCTTCGAAATCCGTGGAGTCTATCATTATAACTTTATCGGGCTTCTGAAAATTTAATAATGCCATAATCGGTTTTGTGTTGTATTATTTAGAGTATAACTCGACAATCAATTGTTCCTTGATGTTCTCCGGAATCTGCAACCTTTCGGGAACGGCAACAAATGTGCCCTCCTTTTTATCCGTATTCCAGGTGATCCACTCGTAAACACTGCTGTTGGCTGAGAGAGAATCTCCTATCACCTGAAGGGATTTAGATTTTTCACGAACCCCGACAACTTCGCCCGGCTTCATAGAATAGGAAGGAATATTCATTACTTCCCCATTGACGGTAATATGACGGTGACTTACCAGCTGACGCGCTGCACGACGCGATGGGGCGATGCCCATCCTGTAGACTACGTTGTCCAGTCGCGATTCGCAAAGCTGCAGGAGCACCTCACCGGTAACTCCCTTACTGCGGTTTGCCCTTTCAAATAAGTTGCGGAACTGGCGCTCGAGGATGCCATACGTATATTTGGCTTTTTGCTTCTCCTGTAGCTGAATTGCATATTCGGATTTCTTACCTCTCCTGCGCGCATTCCCATGCATCCCGGGAGGATAATTCTTTTTCTCAAAGGACTTATCGTCCCCAAAGATAGCCTCGCCGAATTTCCGGGCTATTTTTGTTTTTGGTCCTGTATATCTTGCCATCTTCTGTTCTTTAGGGAGAGCGGCTATGAATTAAGGCTAATCCTTCGATAACCGTAACTGCGCCCCCAGTGAAAAATTAATACTCTTACTTAAACTCGTCGGCGTTTTGGTGGCCGGCAACCATTGTGAGGAAGCGGGGTAACATCGATAATCTCGGTTACTTCGATCCCGGCGTTATGAATGGTCCGAATCGCAGACTCTCGTCCATTACCCGGGCCTTTAACATAAACCTTTACCTTACGGAGTCCCGCTTCATGTGCTATTTTTGAACACTCCTCGGCCGCTACCTGAGCTGCGTAAGGCGTGTTCTTTTTAGAACCGCGGAATCCCATTTTCCCGGCTGAAGACCAGGAAATAACATCTCCCTTTTTATTGGTCAGGGAAATGATGATATTATTAAAAGAAGCTGTGATGTGGGCCTCCCCCGTGGATTCCACAATTACCTTCCGCTTCTTGGTAGTCTTTGATGTTTTTGATCCTGTCTTTGCCATAGTCTTATGAATCTGAGCACGGCCTGGTCTTAAACCTGGAATCGGGAAGATCCCAGAGCTTCGGCCTCAGCCCTACTGCTTATTATTTAGTGGCCTTCTTCTTATTAGCAACTGTCTTACGCTTTCCTTTACGGGTACGGGAATTGTTCTTGGTCCGTTGTCCGCGTAATGGAAGTCCAACCCTGTGGCGAATTCCACGGTAACAACCGATATCCATCAGTCGTTTGATGTTCAACTGGGTTTCGGAACGCAATTCCCCTTCAATAGTAAAGGCAGCAATCACTTCCCGGATCCGGCCGATTTCATCATCTGACCAATCAGAAACCTTTGTATCTTCACTTACCTTGGCGTTTTCCAGAATTTTCTGAGCCCTGCTTTTCCCAACACCGTAAATGTAGGTAAGGGCTATGACGCCTCTTTTCTGTTTTGGTATATCAACACCTGCAATTCTTGCCATAACTAGCCCTGTCTTTGTTTAAATCTAGGATTCCTTTTGTTGATTACGTACAACCGTCCTTTACGTCGGACGATCTTGCAATCGGCACTTCTTTTCTTTATGGAAGCTCTAACTTTCATCGTATCCGGTTTCTTAGTATCTATATGTAATTCTCGCCTTAGATAAATCGTAAGGACTCATTTCAAGCTTAACTTTGTCTCCGGGGAGTAATTTAATATAGTGCATCCGCATCTTCCCGGAAATGTGAGCGGTGACAACGTGACCGTTTTCCAATTCCACGCGGAACATGGCATTAGAAAGTGCTTCTATGATTGAACCATCCTGTTCTATCGGAGCTTGTTTAGCCATACGTTATGCTACTTTTCTGTTTTTACCTGTTTTCATAAGGCCATCGTAATGGCGGTTGAGCAGGTATGCATTTACCTGTTGAACCGTATCAATAGCCACGCCAACCATAATGAGCAGAGATGTTCCCCCGTAAAAGAGCGCCCAACTCGGTTGAATATTCATAAGTTTCACCACTACTGCAGGCAATACCGCCAGCAAAGCCAGGAAAACCGATCCGGGCAGGGTGATGAGTGACATGACCTTGTCCAGGAAATCTCCTGTTTCTTTACCGGGGCGAATACCGGGAATAAACCCGCCGCTTCGCTTGAGGTCATCCGCCATTTTATTGGTCGGAACGGTAATGGCCGTATAGAAATACGTGAATATGATAATCAGCAGGGCAAAGAGGATATTATAGGCCAGTCCAAAGATATCCTGGAACTGAACTTCCATCCACTGCCCGACAGTTGTATGATTAAAGGAGCTTCCCAAAAGGCCCGGAGCAAACATAATGGCCTGGGCAAAAATGATGGGCATAACCCCTGAGGCATTGAGTTTTAGCGGAATGTACTGACGCGATCCCATGACGTTTTTCTCATAGCCTCCCGAAGCTGTACGCCGGGCGTACTGTACCGGGATGCGGCGAACCGCCATGACCAGCAATACACTCGCCAGGATCACTGCAAACCAGAGAATCACTTCCACCAGAATCAGCATAGGTCCCCCATTGCCGTTCAGACGGGAAGCAGATTCCTGTACAAAAGCCTGAGGCAACGTGGCGATAATTCCGATCATAATCAAGAGCGAAATACCATTTCCGATACCCTTATCCGTTATTTTCTCTCCTAACCACATGGCGAAAACACACCCGGTGACAAGGATGATTACTGAGGGAATAATGAAATTCAAACCTTTACCGAGGAGGAACGCACTATCAGGGACTCCCAGGGCACCAAGGCTATAGAGATAGGCCGGAGCCTGAACAATACAGATCGCAATGGTGAGCCATCGTGTAATCTGCGTTTTTGTCTTGCGTCCGCTTTCTCCTTCTTTATCCAATTTCTGCAGATAGGGAATCGCTATTCCCATAAGCTGCACTACAATAGAGGCAGATATGTAAGGCATAATCCCAAGCGCAAATACTGAAGCATTGGCAAATGCCCCTCCCGTAAACGCATTGAGGATCCCCAGGATACCCTGCTCTGTATTTGAAGAAAGCTCGGCAAGCTGACTGGTGTCGATACCCGGAAGCACTACCTGAGCTCCAAAACGATATACCAACAACAAGCCAAGAGTCACGAGAATACGCGACCGCAGCTCCTCGATCTTCCAGATATTATTTACAATCTCAAAGAATTTCTTCATAAAGCTTTCGCTTAAGCACTTATTGCCTCTCCACCTGCAGCTTCAATAGCCGCCTTTGCAGTTGCTGTAAATTTATGGGCTGTAATTTTTAGTGGGGACTTCAATTCTCCTCTTCCCATGATCTTGACAAGGTCATTTTTATGAGCGAGACGCATCTCCACCATCTGATCGAAATTCAGCTCCTTTTTAACAGCTCCGTTATCGATAAGACTCTGAAGTGTATCCAGATTAATTCCCCTGTATTCTTTCCGGTTGATGTTCGTAAATCCGAATTTCGGAACCCTGCGTTGTAATGGCATTTGCCCGCCTTCAAATCCGAGCTTCTTGGAATATCCCGAACGCGATTTCGCACCTTTATGGCCTCGGGTAGCTGTGCCCCCTTTACCGGATCCCTGTCCGCGACCGACGGTTTTACCTGCCTTATGTACAGCTCCTTTTGCCGGTTTTAAATTCCCTAAATCCATAGTGAGTATCCTTTTAAGCCTCCTGGGTAGAAACCAGATGTTTTACTTTATCTATCATTCCAAGGACACTTGGGGTGGTCTCGTGTTCCACCTCTTGTCCTATGCCTTTCAGTCCCAAAGCCTCCAGAGTCCGCTTCTGCTTCTGTGAACGCTTGATACTGCTTTTAACCTGTTTTACGATAATTTTTGCCATTGTCCTGCTTCCTTATCCTTTAAAAACTTTGTCCAGGGAAATACCGCGTTGCTTGGCAACTGTACTGGCATCCCGCAGTTGTAAAAGGGCATCAAATGTGGCCTTTACAACATTGTGAGGGTTAGATGAACCTTGAGATTTAGAAAGTACATCCTGTACTCCAACAGCCTCAAGTACGGCCCGTACTGCCCCTCCGGCAATAACCCCGGTACCATGGGAAGCCGGCTTGATAAAGACGCGGGCTCCGCCAAATTTTCCTTTTTGTTCATGTGGAAGAGTTCCCTTATCCAAAGGAATGCGCACCAGATTCTTCTTGGCATCCTCAACGGCCTTTGCAATCGCTGTGGCCACTTCCTTGGATTTACCGAGTCCGTGTCCTACGACGCCATTTTCATCTCCGACAACCACGATAGCAGAAAAACCGAAGGCCCGGCCTCCTTTGGTTACCTTGGTAACACGTTGAACACCCACCAAACGGTCTTTAAGTTCAAGGCCACTTGGCTTTACGATTTCCACATTTTTGTATTTCCCGTACATAATTCCTATTAAAATTTTAATCCGCCTTCTCTGGCACCATCCGCAAGTGATTTCACTCTTCCGTGGTACTGATACCCGCCCCGGTCAAAAGCTACAGTTTCGACTCCGGCATCAAGTGCTTTTTTGGCCAAAGTCTTTCCGACCTCAGCAGCCAGCTCTGATTTGGTTCCCTTGACCTTGCTCATAGCTTTATCTCTGGAGGAAGCCGCTGCCAGCGTTTTACCAGTAGTGTCATCTATGATCTGAGCATAGATCTCCTTATTACTCCGGAATACGGATAGACGAGGCCGCTCCTGGCTTCCAAAGGAAACCTTTCGGATACGCCTTCTGATTCTGCTTCTATTTTCAGACTTAGTTAGTCCCATAATACCTTAATTATGCTGATTTACCTGCTTTTCTTCTAATCTGCTCTCCTTTGAACTTAATTCCTTTTCCTTTGTACGGTTCAGGCTTTCTGAAGGAGCGGATTTTGGCCGCGATCTGGCCGACCAGCTGCTTATCGTGTGAACTCAGTTTGATCTGGGGATTCTTCCCTTTCTCAGAGGTCGTTTCTACTTTTACCTCAGGAGCAATTTCCAAAACAATGTTATGGGACATACCCAGAGCGAGATCCAGCTTTTGACCCTGGTTGCTGGCGCGGTAACCCACCCCGACAAGTTCCAGTTCTTTGGTCCATCCCTTTGTGACCCCTTCCAACATATTGGCAATGAGCGAGCGGTACAGACCGTGTTTAGCTTTGTGCGACTTTTGATCAGTATGTCGCTTCACGATCACTTGCCCTTCCTCAATAACAACCTCGACTTCCGAAAACTCCTGTTGGAGTTCTCCGAGTTTTCCCTTTACAGTGATGACATTGTCAGAAACCTCAATAGTGGCTCCTTCGGGAATGGCGATCGGATTTAATCCTATTCTAGACATGCTGCTGAATCTTTAATATTAATACACGTAGCAGAGGACTTCTCCACCAACATTATCTCTTTGAGCTTGTTTTCCCGTCATTACCCCATGAGAGGTAGATACGATAGCAATTCCCAAACCATTGAGTACCCGGGGCAGTTCACCAGATCCGGAATATTTCCGAAGCCCTGGAGTACTTACCCGTTGAATCTTACGGATTACGGGCTCTTTGGTGATTTTATCGTATTTCAAAGCAATCTTGATGGTTCCCTGAGCCCCTGTATCTTCAAATTTATAACTGAGGATATAGCCCTGATCAAAAAGGATCTTGGTGATCTCCTTTTTCAAATTGGAGGCAGGAATTTCCACTACCCGGTGGCCAGCGCTGTTCGCGTTGCGGATTCGGGTCAAATAATCTGCGATTGGATCTGTAAACATTTCTTTACTGTATTTAGGAAATTACCAGCTTGCTTTTTTCACACCGGGAATCAATCCCTTATTGGCCATTTCGCGGAACATTACTCTGGATATTCCGAATGTCCGCATATATCCCTTGGGCCTTCCTGTGAGTTTGCAGCGATTATGCGCGCGTACCGGAGAGGCATTCTTAGGTAATTTCTGCAATGCTTCGTAATCACCCGCCTCTTTAAGAGCCTTGCGCTTCTCAGCATACTTCGCTATCATTTTTGCCCTTTTGCGCTCACGGGCCTTCATTGATTCTTTAGCCATACTAATTCTTTTTAAAAGGTAATCCCAATTCGCTCAAAAGTGATTTCGCTTCGGTATCCGTATCTGCATCACTTAACGTATAAGTCCATGCACCCGCCGTATCGATGGTCAGAGAACCGTAAGTTCCTGGCAATGTGTTCGCGACCCAGAGATCATCCACATCGTCACCATCCTCAAGAGTTGCCTCCTGAAGAGGAACTAAATCACCCTAGAAGTCATCCTCGTCGATCTTATGGTCCATCTCTTGATCGGGAAAGTTGAGGAGAAAAATCATGGGGAGATTGGATTGGAGGTTGATATGCGGGTTTAGATTGCGGGGCTGCTGTTAGTGAGTGATTGCCGGAAGTTTTATAGGACCAGTCGGGCTGTTAAGGGTGCGGAGACCAGGAGGATTGTAGAAGGGTTGGGGAAGGAGATTGGGGAGGGGTGGGTGCTTCAGCTGTTTTAGAAATTGGGGAATAAAAAAACTAAGTTCAATTTTAAACATATCCTCAATTTGCTATAAAGCACCCAATTCGCCCTCTCCAACGAAATCTAACTAGAACACCACAAGTAAGAACTCCTAACCTTCCTAAAATCCCTCTACACTACTTTTCAGAACAACCTCAACCCTCATTACACCTTCAGGCATCAGGACCGCCAATCCTTCCTTTTAAGGTTCCTGATGAACTAAAACATCCTCAAATGGTGGGTGAACAGCTAAAAACCCCAGCACTTCGTCACTTTATTATCCTCACTTTCTCCTTAACATGAACCAATGGTCTCCCCCCTAGTTGATGCCATGAAGAAAGCGAGAACCTCCAAGAACCCCTAAAAATAAACAAAGCACCTGAAAACAGTAGCTGAGTCTATTTTTGAGTCAATGAAGGCCAAAGGAGTAATCGCCTGGTCTTTGTCGGCCCAACTCCTCATTTTGTACCGCCCCAGTGAAGCCCTCAAACTCATAAACTCCCTCTCCCTAAAACACCCCGATTAGTAAGAATCAGTCCTGTCCTACCTGGTACTGATAAATTACCTCACCCGCAAAAACAAATTAACCAGTTTTAAGACCCCCGAAAGCCTAGTCAATTTGCTGGAGGAGTTCATGAAAGGCAACTTAGACAACTTCCTCTCCAAGATAGAGAGAGCTGTTGCCAATATCCGAGATTTGGAAGTCACCAG
>CAKZOC010000231.1 GCA_937136025.1 uncultured Bacteroidota bacterium | reverse complement strand
GGCCGGGCACGTGCCAAAAGAGGTATGTTTGAAGGTGACCTCGAAGAAGGGGAGTTGGAAATAGGGCAGGTTTCGGCCCTGATCCACGATATTTTGCCTGCCGCCCAGATCGTGAACAATATGATGGCAGAATTCAGGGCAGCCCGGGAAAAAGCTTCGGGTTTTTCTATTTGATTTCTTTTAGAATACGGATCGCGAAAGGGTAATATCCCCATAGTGCCATACCGACTCAAATTCCTTTTGAACGGTTGCCGCTTCTGCTGCCTTGCCCTGTGCTTCCAGCGCTTGAGAAAGCCCAAACAGGGACCACCCGTTCTGCCGGAGCCTTTCCAGATCTTCCCGATACACCTTTTCTGCTTCGCTATTCGCCCCCATTTCTATAAGAATGGCACCCAGAGATTGCCTGGGTGGAATATGCCAGGCAGAGGGTTCTGTATAAGTAAGGGCTTCTTCTGCCGCGACCGCCTGCTTCAGGTGTTGTATGGCTTTATCGGAATCTCCCTCCAGGTGTGCCAATTCCCCGGCAACGACCTCATAGGCCACCCTTGCGATTTTGTCAGAGGAATTGTGCGCTGTGGCCACGATATCGGCTGTCGTCGGATCATCCATAATCTTCTGGATGGCTTCTAATTCCTCCCGGGCCTCAGGGGCATTCTTTTTGCGAATAAAGGCCAGACCCCTGGCATAGTGACGCATCAGATTCAGGTGGCGGATTTCCGCTGCTGGGGCAGGATACGTCAGTATGTCATTCCATTTTCCGAACCGGACATAGGCCAGCAAAGGCGTTGCGGCAAAATCCTGGAGAAAATGTAGTTCTGCCATTTCCCCCTGCGGGACTTTTTCAGCCGTTTTTTTTGCGGCATTAATCGCTGTGGCACTCTCCCCGATCAGGCTGGACGCCGACCAGAGGAAATGGATGTTATGTGGGTAATAGCCCAATGGATACAAACCCTGGGAGTAGCATTGGGAAATATAATCCTCATCGGCCGCAATAGCTTTATGGTTGGCCTCTACAGCATCTTTATAGCGTCCTACCCTGATATAGATATGGGAAGGCATATGTACCAGATGACCGGCCGCGGGCATCAATTCCCCCAGGGCATCGGCACTGGGCACCCCGAGATCAGGATAGGGCAATTCAACCATATGGATGTAGTAATGGTGGGCCCCCGGGTGTTTGGGATTCAGGGAAATGGCCTTTTCAAGGGCTTTTCTGGCCTCAGGGGTCTGAGGCATGGGGTTGCCTTCCAAATCCCAGTAGTTCCAGGGCATTGTATTCATGGCTGCAGCTGCATAGAGGGTTTGAACATCTGCATTATCCGGAAATGCCCGGCGAACCTTTGTCATCTCCTTCAGATAGGCCTCGTTGAGCTGAGCGATGTCAACCTCCCGGTCATCACTGTACCGGGCACCGAGGGCTTCAATCAACGCCTTTTCCAATTCTGTTCCCTCCGACATGTGTTCCCGGGCTTTTTCAAGCGCGTTCCAAGCAGCTTCCTTTCGCTCCGGGTCGGGCAAAGGATCATTTATATTGGGTCCAAGGGCGTAGGCCTGCCCCCAATAGGACATGGCACTTTTCGGATCCAGCCTGCCAGCTTCCATAAAGGACCTGTGGGCCTCTGCATGATTGAAGGCGAAGGTCAGTCTCATGCCCTGATTAAAAAAAGCCTGCGCCCTCTCATCCGTCGTGGATATCTCAAAGGAGTACGCTCCGAGGTTATCGAAAAGGGGTGCAATCTGTTGTGTGCTGTCCGGTGGCTCCAGCAGGAATTTCGCCACGGTGCATTTGAGGGCACCTATGGACGCCTTATTTCGTTTGGGGAGTTCCCGAGACACATCCGGCAGTACCCAAAGCAATACTAAGGCACCACACAAAAGGCCGATCCAGGTAAGAGCGTATTTTTTTTTCATGGCAAAGTTGTCTGTAGAACCGCCGTTTCTCCGTCCTTTTTTAGGGAGTCCGGGGGAGTCAGGATTCTGATTATCTGTAAGATAGGTGATTTAAGCCGGTATTCCAAGCCCAGGAAGTCAGGCAGGCTATGCGTAAATCCCCCCGACGTAAGACCAGGGCATGTTGTCTTCACACATCACTGCTGTAAAGAATGCACCTTTTGAAAATGAATATGCAGAACTCCCTTGGCGGTTTACTTCAGCGTATTGATCTTGTTGAGATGACCGGCCATAGATTCCAGGGTGCCTGCCAGTTTTTGGATTTCTGATTGGGCTTCCTCCCAATCCCGTTGCTCAATGGCTTCCCGGACGCCGGGAAGGGTTTTCACTCCGTAACCGGTATAGAAACCGGGAGCGTAGATCTGGTGTTTGTACCAGGATCGCCTTGGGAGTCCCTCCGGACTGGTCAATTGCTGTTCCGTTTTCATGAGAAGTTCATTCAGGGCTTCTCTTTTGGATTTTGAAAGGGTTGAAAAATCTTTTTTGGAAAAAGATTCAGCTTCCCTCTCGAGCGTCGCCAGGGCATTTTGCAGCGGGCTGAAATCCAGGTAGGGGACCTCGGATTTCATTCCTGGAGCGGCTAAATTCTTCTTCGGATCTGCCGCGAGTTCATAGGCTTTCGAACGTACCAGTTCATTGTGTTTTTCCGTGGTCTTACGCATGGAGGTGGTTGTTTCCACAATCTCGTCGAGGTAGCCTGACACTGTCTTTTGCCAGGGTACAAAATCAAGTGGGAGCCATTCGGCGTTGGCCAGGCGCAGGGTGATCCTGCCGGCGGTTTTGGCCAGGGCAATTCCATAGCTCATGTCCGGATCTTTAAACCTCTTGAAATGGCTGTACGTATCGTAAATGGTGTGATATTCACCTCCGGCATTTTCACCCCCGAACCCCAGATTCAGGGAGGCAATACCGGCGTGTTGTATAAAAGGGGTGTAGTCCGAACCTGACCCCAGGGCATACAACTCAAATTCACCATCTCCTCCATAGGCGCGATGCCGGGCTTGAAGCCTTTGCTGAATCGGAACGCCGGTCTGGGGGTCCGGAACGGCCATCGCTACTTCAGAAACCATAGTCTGGAGGGAATGGGATCCGCCGGCTCCCAGAAATCCACGTCCGTTGCCATCGGTGTTGATGTAGGCCACAGCTTTTTGTTGCAGTTCCCCCATATGATCCTCTACCCACTCGGTGGAGCCTATCAGCCCGGGTTCTTCCGCATCCCAGGCGCAATAGACCAGGGTGCGTTTCGGTCGTTGTCCCTTGCGCGCCAGGGCACCCGCTGCCCGCGCTTCCTCCATAAGGGCTACCATACCGCTCACGGGGTCCGCAGCTCCATGCACCCATGCATCGTGGTGGTTGCCCCGCAGAATCCATTGATCCGGGTACTCAGAACCCTTCAAGGTAGCTATGACATTGTGTGCGGGTTGGAGTTTCCATTCAAATTCTAATTTTAATCGAACCTTTGCCGGCCCGGGCCCGATACGGTAGGTTATGGGAAGGGCACCTCTCCAGTCCGTAGGGGCCACGGGCCCCTTGAGCGCTTTGAGCAGCGGTTCGGCATCGGCATAGGAAATAGGGAGTACCGGTATTTTTGTTATCGTCGGGGCGTTTTCGCGTTCCAGGCGTTTGGCATCTTGGGTTGCCGCGTACCCGGGAGTCAGCACGTCTCCGGGATACAGGGGCATATCCATCACAGATCCACGCTGCACGCCGGTGGCATTTTTAAATGCCCCCTCAGGATACACGGCCCCCTGATAATATCCATCATCTTTTGGATCCGAATAAATGAGACATCCGATAGCTCCTTTTTCGGCGGCCAATTTGGGTTTAATACCCCTCCAGGAGCCGTAGTATTTGGCAATTACAATTTTACCCTTGACGTCAATACCGAGTTTTTCAAGTTCTTCGTAATCGCTGGGAATCCCATAGTTCACAAAAACCAGTTCAGCTTCAACATCTCCATCGGTAGAAAAAGCGTTGTAGGAAGGTAACAGCGCATCGCCCTGGGCGGTATAGGGATCCCCCTCTACAGGAACTGCCGTCAGTGAGGCTGTAAATGGCTCGGGTTCCGTAAGCTCTAATAAGCGGACCTTGGGATAGGGAAAAAGTACCTGGTAGGTCTCTATCCGGGCATCATATCCCCAGGATTCAAATTGTTTCTTCATCCATTTGGCGTTTTCTTCTCCAAATGGAGTTCCCACCCAATGTGGTTGCTCGGTCATTTTTTTCATCCAGGCATCGAGGTTTTCCGGGGCCAGGAGGGCATCAAATTGTTTTTCCAGAGCGATTTGTTCCTTGGCGGCCGCTGGGCTGAAGCCTGTAATTTCCTGCGCTTGAAGGTAAAAAGGGGCACAAGAAATGAGCAGAGATAGAAAAAGCTTTTTCATAAGGTGGGTTGGATTTGAGTCTGTGATCATGGATTTTGACATGGATAAATAGTTTATGGTGAGATCACTCTGAAAGCGATCGATCGAGTTGTAACAGCGTATTGAGCAGCGTGTTTGCGCCGTTGGTGATATCTTCCGCACTGCTGTACTCATCTGGAGAATGGCTGATGCCGTTTTTACTCGGGATAAAAATCATGCCCACCGGGCAGATCAGTGCCATATCCTGGGCATCGTGTCCCGCTCCGCTCTGCATTTGTCTATGGGAGAGCTTCAGGGCATCGGCTGCCTTGCGGATTTCTTTTTGAATAAAGGGGGCCGTCAGTGCGGGTTTGCCTGTAGTATCCAGGGCCTTAAAATCAATAGTGGTACCTGAAGTCTTCGCAATTTCCGCTGCGCGGGCTACAATATTCTTATAGAGCGCATCGATGACGTCATCGGAGAGGTCCCGTATTTCCAGGCTGAGGGTTACTTCTCCCGGAATCACATTAGGAGCGCCGGGAGCCGCCTGAATCCTTCCAACGGTTGCTACCTGGCTGCCTTTCATTTTAAGGGCTTCTTCATTTACAGCTTGTATGAAGCGAGCTGATGCCAGAAGGGCATCCTGCCGTAAGCGCATGGGTGTGGTTCCCGCGTGATTCGCCATACCACGGACCGTAACATCCCACCATCGGAGGCCCACTATACCCTCTACAACACCTATATCGAGCTGTTCCCTGTCCAGAATCCCTCCCTGTTCTATATGCAACTCCAGAAAAGCGGCCAAACTTCCCACAGGACGGATAGCCTCTGCGAGGCGGGTGGTATCTCCCCCAAGCCGCTCAATGCCGGCTCCCATACTGTAACCGGTGGTGTTGACCACTGCGAGCGCTTGCTTCTGCAATGCTCCGGCCATCGCGCGGCTGCCCATAACACCGCCTTCCTCATTGGAAAAAATGATGATTTCAAAGGGGTGTTGCAAGCGTATTCCTTTTTCTTCCAGCGTTTTGGCGACCTCTATGGCCGCCATAGACCCCACACAACCGTCGTAATTTCCTCCCAAAGGGACCATATCAATATGCGATCCCAATCCAAGAGGCTTAAGACCGGGGCTTTTTCCTTCCCGACGGCCAATAATATTTCCCGCCGCATCGATGCGCGTTTCAAGACCGGCCTGATTCATAAGCTCCTGCACGTATGCCCGGGCTTTCAAATCCCCGTCGCTAAAAGCGACCCGGTTCGGGGCTCCCTGAGAATTCCGGCCAAAGCCCGCCAATTCTTCCAGGGTCTGGTTCAGCCGTTCAGCGTTGACTTCAATAGGGGGTTGGCCGTAACTCAAAACAGGGAACGCCAATAGTAAAAGAAAATAGCAATAGCGCATAGATCGGTGGGTTGGTTTTGTCACGGAAGCCAGCTCTGCAATCAGATCGCTGTGATGCACTCCCGGTTCTAACAGCGGTAAAAAGGTACGAAGATTCGGTGAATTTGAACGTATAGGATCCTATTGAAAAAGGGGGTGTCAGGCGTTGTTGGTGTCCGGTGCATCCTGAAGTTGTTTAAAAGAGATCGGAAGGATGTACTTTTGTACTCCAACCTCTGAATTATGGAAAAAATATACCTGACGGTGGATATTCTGGGAACTGTGGCTTTTGCTATTTCAGGTGTCCTCGTCGCTATGGAGAAGCGCCTCGATTTATTTGGGGTGGGGATTATTGCCCTGGTCACAGCCATAGGCGGAGGTACGCTGAGGGACTTGCTGATTGGGAACACCCCGGTCACCTGGACGACTACACCCCTGTATATGTATATTATCCTGGGGACCGTCGTGGTTACTATCCTATTCCAAAGCCGTTTGAAATACCTGAGAAAGTCCTTGTTTCTCTTTGATACCATCGGAATCGGTTTTTACACCATGATCGGAATCAGCAAAGGTATGGAGGCCGGTCTGGAGCCGCTTATATGTATTACTCTCGGGACGATTACCGCTAGTTTTGGAGGTGTGCTCAGAGATATACTTTGTAATGAAATACCGGTAATCTTCAGGAAGGAAATATACGCTACAGCCTGTATCCTCGGAGGGGTTGGTTACTTCCTGCTTCGGCAGACCGCACTGCCGGAGGGCTATGCATATCTTTTAGGTGTGGTTATCGTAATCGGTATGCGCCTCGCCGCAGTGCGGTATCATATCGCCCTGCCAAACATCTATAAAAACACCCCCTCCTGAAGGGGTTATTGGAGAACTTCTGCCTTTTCTATATAGATATTTTTCATAGGCCATTCCCCGTCATCTATAGGCACCTGGTTGATGCGATCCACCACATCCATCCCCTGAATCACCCGTCCGAAAGCGGTATAATTCCCATCCAGGTGATAAGATCCGGGGTCGGTCACTACAATAAAGAATTCAAAAGGGGAAGCCAGCATATGCGGATTGTCGATCTCGCTGGAAGGCATTGATATCGTTCCCCGATGATGTTTATGCCCTTTACGGGTATCGGGAGGCAGGAGGTATCGGCCAATTTCCTTGCGCTTTCGGGCCGTTTGCTGGTTGTCTGCATTTCCACCCTGAATGATGAAATTGGGAACCACCCTGTGGAACATGGTGTTGTCAAAATACCCTTTGCGCGTCAGGTAGATAAAATTGGATTTATGATAGGGAACATTGTCGTAGAGCTGGACGGTAAAACTCCCCATGCTCGTTTGAATTCGAACCTGATTGACTTTGAGGTCTTTCTGGTAGTTGAAGAAAAAGTCAATGGCGTTGTCTTCGGTAAGTACAAAAGATGTCGTATCCTTTTCAACAGCTGCCTTCAGGGAATCTGAACTGATGCCCTGCGAATCTCCGACCATTTCGGGTTGTTCCGCTTTGGGTAGTTTTTCATTACTTTGTTCCCGGCAACCGAGGCAGGCCAGGGCAACGAGCAGAAGGCTATAAATGGGTTTAAAAGCGGACATGGATTTCAAGAGTTTTTCTGAAAGGATTTCAAAAATAAAAAATCTTCCACTACCGGGAGAGTCTGCACATTTTGAAATGGCCCCCGAGATGCGAATCGCTGAATTGAAAGCTATGGCGAAACGGCCCGCACAGTACAGGAGGGCCGGGGTCATGGCGTTGTTTTATCCGGGGTCTGACGGGGTGACACGGCTGCTCTTTATTCTCCGCAATTCGGATTCTGGGGTACATTCGGCCCAGGTGGCCTTTCCGGGGGGACAATATGAAAACGCCGACCAGGACCTGCAGCAAACGGCTCTCAGGGAAACAGAAGAGGAAGTCGGTGTCCCGGCCAGCCAGATTGAGTTGATCCGGGCTTTGAGTCAGGTATATATCCCTCCGAGCAGATTTGAGGTCAGTCCTTTTATCGGGCTGCTGCCGCATACCCCCAAATTCAGGAAACAGGATTCCGAAGTGGCGG
>CAKZOC010000230.1 GCA_937136025.1 uncultured Bacteroidota bacterium | reverse complement strand
TATCAGTTAGATCTAATGGCACATGACGTTCCTATTGGCATAGTTTATTTGGATGAGTGCACCCTCAATTTCTGAGCGTTTGTAATACACCCGCCCCTGCACCCCATAGGTGGTAAGCGTTCCCTTTTTGGACCACTTCCAAACGGTGGATAGGTCCACTTTAAAATACGCTGCCACCTCCTGGCGGGTCATGAGTTCCTCTGGTTCTTTCGGTTGCAGCTTTTCCTGGATATGATTCAGGACTTGTTCCAGTGCATCCAGTTTTTCCAGTACCTGTGCCATGGCCTTAGGTAGGTCCTCAAATTGTAATGATTTCATTTTTGTAAGGCTTCATTGGTTCTGCATTTAAGTTAGGGATTGTCCCGCAAGGGTCCGCGCCCTACCACAGAACTCCCTTTCCTTCCGATGGACCATTTTTTAAGTTTGCTTCCCAACGATTAAGTGGTGCTCCCCTTTTTTGTTCCCATGCCTGCTCCTTTTGTAGCTAAGATCTACTGTACCTCGCAATGGGATTGCGGTTTCAGCCTTTTGTTTTGATGATTACCTACTCAGCTGCTTGGCGGCTTCTTTTTTTGGTAGCAAAACACCAACATTTCGAAGTTGGCCGGACTGCATAAAGCCGGACCTGCGGTCCTTTTTATAAGTCCTTATGCCAATTCGAACTGTTGAATCTGTGTCTGCATCAAAAAAAGGAAACAGCCAAGGGCACTATGAGAAGTAAATCAAAAAGTTAGAAGTCATGAAAGCATCCCAACATAGCATCACGCGAGGTACCTCTTCAACTATCAAAAAAGGAAAAGGCCTTCGGGATATAAAAAGTAAATCAATTGTTTCACTTAAATCGTTTGTTATGAGCACACTTCAAAATCACGTTCAATTACTTGGAAATGTCGGACAAGACCCTGTGGTCACCACCCTGGAGAGCGGCCGCAAAGTCGCCCGGTTTTCCATGGCGACCAATGAGCATTACAAAAATGCCAAGGGCGAAAAAGAGACCCAAACCCATTGGCACAACATTGTGGCCTGGGGCAAGACTGCCGAGCTAGTCGAATCCTATGTCGGCAAAGGCAAAGAGCTCGCCGTTACCGGTAAGCTCAAGACCCGAAGCTACACCACCGATACCGGTGAGTCGCGCTACATCACCGAGGTCGAAGCCGGTGAGATCTTACTCCTGGGTGGCAAGGCCACCAGGTAAACAAACAGGGCGTCCCTTCAGGGGCGCCCTTTTTCATTCACCCTAATCCCATTCACGTCATGCACATCAATGTCAATGAAATTCAGATCAGCTACCGGGAGGTAGCCCCCATATCAGGGAATCCCAAAATGACTTGCTCCCAGGCGGCACACACCGTCCTTCGGGAGCTCTGGAATCCGCATACCATTGGATTGCACGAATCCTTCAAGGTGCTGCTCTTAAATAATAGCAATCAGATCAAAGGGATCTACCACCTCTCCGAAGGCGGAATCACTGCGGCCCTGGTCGATATCCGAATCCTTTTTGCGGTCGTCTTAAAAAGCCTTTCGGTGGGAATCATTCTCGCCCACAACCACCCTTCTGGACAGCTCCGGCCCAGCCAAGCCGATACCCAGCTGACAAAGAAAATCCAGCGAGCCGCCAAGCTCTTGGATGTCCGGGTGCTGGATCACCTGATCCTAGGACCCCAGGACGGCTACTTCAGCTTTGCTGACGAGGGTCTTTTGTAGTACCCGACCGCTTTACCCAAAGCCTTTCTTTGGAAGGGCTTTTAGCATGCACATTCCCACATATGTCCTATCTTTAAATCATGAGGCGAAAGGCCTCCTTTCAGCTACTACTACCTGATTTGACTTTCCTAAGAGGGTAGCTGTTTTCATCCAAATTCGATTTTCTAATGCGCACCTTTCAAAGGTTCGACGTTGCGCGTCCCTAGGTACTAGCGACGCTAAAAACGGAAGAAGCAAGAGGGTAACCGGCAGCGCGCCGGTTACAATACATAAACATTTGATAGCTAATGCTTTAGCGAATTTGAACTTAGCGAGAAAAGTACGTTTTTATGATAATAAGGTCCTAACATCCTGAGAATCAAATCAGAATTATAACAAAAATGGATTCGGAGTATGCACATGAGCCCTTTGTAGGGATCAACTTCAAACGATCGGTAGCGGTCAAATTCAAAGCCTTTGCCAGAGAACAGGGGAGCTCCTATAGCGTGGTTTTAGATCAGATGCTTTGGTTTTTTGAGCGCCATCATTTGACCCCAGAAGATCAGCTTCCGTCCCATCTCTCAAAAACTGAAAAGAAACTTCTACAGCGCATGAACACCATCATTGGCATAATCAAAGACATTGAGAAAAAGCAAACCCTGCCTACCCATGGCATGCTCCAGGCCCTTTTTGAGGCAGCCGGGGAGGGGAGCCAATACCCATCTCAGCCACCCTCGGTTTTCGATACACAGGCCCTGGAGGCCGAGCTGCGCAAACTCGATAAAAACCCTCACTGATGTACGTGACAATCTCTCCCCAAAAATCAGGTGGCCATTATGCCCAAAGCGTTCGCGACTATGCGACCTACTTGGAAAAGGAAAACGAAGGGCTGCCTGAGGGGTCCCAAGAATTCTTTTTCAACGGCCAGGACAGCCGGATTTCCTGGGAGCAGGTGGTCACCCAGATTGATGGGAATACCGCCAAGCTCTCCCAGAAGGAGCCCCGATTTTATGCCATCACCCTCAGTCCAAGTCCCAAAGAGTTATCTCGGCTTACCCATCCATCCGAGCAGCTCAAAGCCTATACTAGAGAGGTGATGCAGGTCTATGCGACCTGTTTTCACCGGGAGATGGAAGGCCGCCCCATCCGGCCTTCGGATGTGCTCTACTTCGCAAAGGTGGAGCACAAGCGGTATTACAAAGGCACAGATGCAGCGGTGCGCCAGAACCAATCCATTGCCGCCCAGATTCTGGAGGTAAAGCATACCATCCGGCGGGTGCAGCGCGAAGCGCCTGGGGCCGATGTGACCCCCTTGAAAAGGGAGATACTCCGTCTGGAGGCGTTGGCCCCGGCCCAGCTTGGTGGGCAGCGAATCCGGGAAGGGATGGAAAAACCGGGTCCCCAAACCCATATCCATATCATCGTAAGCCGCAAGGATGCCTCCAATTCGGTGAGCCTCTCTCCAGGCAGTAAATACAAAGCCTCGGAAGTAGTGCTGGGAGGCAAAATCGTAAAACGCGGCTTTGATCGGGATCGGTTTTTTGAAGCGGCGGAACGGCTCTTTGACCAGCGGTTCGGCTATCAGCGCGGTTATGTGGAGCGCTATGCCTCTCGTAAGCTACTTTCCCGGCAACCGGATCGATATTTCAAGGCGCTTATGGGACTACCGGCGTCTGAGAAGGCCCTAGCCCTTAAAGCATTTGCCAAGGCAGGCGTCCGAATCCCGGTGCTTCCGACCACGGCACCAGAGGTGGCCCTAAAGGCGCTGAAACAATTACATAAATCGGCCATGCGGGCCCTTTCGGCCGGCTCCATCCAAATCTAAGACAAGACTGATGGAGGGGATATTACTCGTTGTGTACATGATGGCCCTATTTACCGGAGGGCTTTTTGGCGTTTTGAGAAAAGGGCCCTATCCGCTGGGTATGGGCATCGGGCTTTTGGGGATCTGGATCCTGGGCGGCTGGGCGCTTTGGGAAGGATCCTGGATGGAAGCGATCCTGGGTTGGGTATGTCCCCTGCTCCATATTTTTGTGGGTGGGCTCACCTTCTGGTATCGAAGTGAAACCAGTGATAGTACAGATGCTTTTACAATGCGGCTCACCCATCGAGGCGGGGCGCTCATCCTTCAAAACATCCGACGTGGCGTCTCGGTGATCGGGGCTGCGGGTAGCGGGAAGACGGAAAGCGTGCTGGCGCAGCTCCTTGGCCAGTGCACCCATAATGGCCTCTGTGGAGTACTGCATGATTACAAGGATTTTGAGCTGACCGAGATCGCCTATCCGCTGGTCGACCACACTACGACCCAGTTTCACTGCATTGCTTTTGATCCGATCTACGCCCGGGTGAATCCGATTGCACCTCGGTATTTACCATCTGCCGAAGCCATCAATGAGGTGGTTCATGTTCTTATGGCCAATCTGGTACCACGACCCGAAGGCGGGGTATCGGGCAGTGGCCAGTTCTTTTCCGATGCGGTCGAGGGACTCCTGGCTGGCATGATATGGCGACTGCGCAGCGACTATCCCCAGTATTGCACGCTGCCCCATTGCATGGCCTTTTTTAGCCAGTGTCCCCCGGAGCGGCTCATCACCTTCCTTCGGGCCAGTCCCATCTCCAGTGCCCTGGCCAGCGCCTTTTTGTTGGGCCAGGGCTCGGAGCGGCAGACGGCGGGGGTCCTCAGCACCCTGGCCAATGCGTTTAAAAAGATCGCCACCCTGCGGATCTTTTATGTGCTCTCCGCCGATGAAGTGCCCCTGGCGATTAACCAGCAGGAGCGCCCCACCATCGTCAGCCTGGTAAACAACCCCCAGTATGAGTCTGCCTACAGCCCGGTCTTGGCCACTATCATGCATGTGATCATCAAGCAGATGGCGGTGCGAGGCGCGCGGCCTTCCTTTCTTTTGATGGAAGAGGCCCCGACGATTCGCCTGCACCAGATGCACCGGATCCCGGCCACGCTGCGCAGCTTTGACATTGCGACCCTCTATGTGATGCAGGACAAGATCCAAAACGACCTGATGTATGGGGAGAAAGCCGGCAAGGCGATCTTAAGCAACCTCTCTTATCAGTTCTTTGGGAAGGTCAATGATCCAGATACCGCCAAGTACTACGAGCAGTTTTTTCAGCTGGTGAAAACCCCCACCCGAAGCGTGAATCGCAGCCAATCCATGAATTTTGATACCCGGGTGACCACCGGGGAGCGAGAGGTGGCCAAGATTCGAGCGGATCGGTTTTTCCGCCTAAGGCCCGGGGAGTTTGTTTCGCTAGCCGATGGGTTGGAGCGCCGCATCCGCTTTAAACGCCCCAACCTTCAAAAGGCTGTGCCCGAGCCGCCCGCTCCCGCAGACCTGGCGGCTAATTATGCGCGGATTTTTAGGGAGGTGCAAGCGATCATCGGTTCGTAGGAAAGAACTCAAGTGAATCCTAAAACCGGAAATTCCGGCTGCCCTGTTTTTCAGTGAGCCGAAAGGCTACCGATTCGTGTGGGCCCAATGTAAATTTCGGGTAGACCACCACAAAGCGCATCATACTACCCTGGGGGACGATCCCGGGCTGTTGGTGACTATAAAGGGGCGCGAGTTCCCGCTCCTGAAAGGAAGATTTTCGAGTAGAATTTCCGAGGGTTTTAAGCAAGGTAAGTCCTTCGATCTGATAGTCGATCCCGGTGCGGTTCTCCAGGCCGTAGGTGAGATAGACCCGCCCCTTGTGGTAAAAGGGCTCCGAGGTAAGCAGTCGGATGCCCAGTTGGCGTTTTCTTGGTTTCAGAGGTGTTTTGCGTGCTAGCAGCTGCTCACAGATCCGGGTAACTTCAGACGGGACCATGGGGATCGTGTCTTGAGGTGGTGCCAGTATTGAATCTGCGGTTAGGCTCTGGGTAGGGGAAACAAAACGCGTTAGGTGCGCCATAGAATCCCGATAGGCGACCACAAAAGAGTAGATGCCCCCGTCCTGGGTCAGGACCAGCAGGTTGCTTTCAGGGCCTGGGGTAGCTTGCAGGAGGCCCAGCGGTTCCAGGGTTTCCCGGTTAAAGGTAAAGGCGTAAGAGGGGGCTCCTACTACGGCCTTTTGAATGGGGCTTTCAAAGAAGAGGGAGAGCACCTGCCGCTCATTGGCATGGAGTGTATCCAGAGGTTGTTGACTCCAGGCAAAGGAAACACACATCGTAGAGAGTAAGAAGAAGACTATAAATTTCATAGGGAGGTGGATTTAGGTTTTAACAGCAGGCTATGGCCGTCCAGGACGGTGACTTTGATAGTGCGCTGGTGGCGGCGAAAGACGTTTTTGATCCCATCCAGTTGGGGCAGCCCAGCGATGTTCACATCCTGAATTACATCCTGAAGGACCTCGCTGCCCACCTGGGCCTTAAAGGTGTTTTCCAGGTAGATGCCCCTTAGGCCATCTTGCAGGTCATAGGCTTCCAGGATCAGGCTCGGATCGTTTGGATGTTTCACCGAAATAAAGACCCGGTTGGGACCAAAACTGACCGTACCCCATAAGATAGAGGCCTCTGCAGGGGTAGTGCCCTTCTCAGCTAGAGCAGCCCCTGTTTGCAGGCGTACCCGGCTACTGATGCGCAGGGTTTGATTGCCCGTGATGCGGGCCAGGACGTTCTCGCCTGGGTGCGGACTCCCAGGGTGCGCTGCAAAGAATAGCTGGTGCTCTAGGGTGAGCTCAGGAGTGGTGGGTGTAGGGGCCGGAGGTTGGATCGGTGTTTGTTCCCCAGGATCCGATGCTGACGCATGGGTGGGCCCGGTGGCCCCTTCCCTTCGAAAGGCCTCCCGGGCGTAGATGCTGTCAATGATGCGGTGTTTTTCATATTCCATGTAGTCCGGATTGAAGTACCCCTTCTCATCGGTCATATGGTCTGGGTAGGGCGAAGGTGCGGGTGGCGCAGGGCGGCCTTCTTTCAGGGCATCCAGGGCTTCCGCGACACTGAAGCGTTGTTCCAAAAGGGCTTTTCCTGTAATCACACCCGTTGCTCGCGTCGGTTTAAGTCGTTTTAGGTCACTCAATTGACTGACGCCGCCGGAAGCCTGTAACCCGATACCCGGATAACGACTGGTAATTTCAGTGTATAAATCAATATTGGGGCCGCTCAGTGCGCCGTCCCTGCTAATGTCGGTACATAGGAGGTGCTGCAGTCCGCCGGCAACCAGCTCATCAAGTAACTGCCACAGGTTCCTGTCACCCTGGCTGGTCCAGCCGTGAATCCTTGGCCAGGGAATACCCACATCATCCATTCGTATATCCAGTGCAGCGACCAGCTTTTCCGAGCCGAAATGATCTAACCAGGAGATAAAACTACGGCTGTCGGTCACGCTAAGACTGCCAATCACAACC
>CAKZOC010000229.1 GCA_937136025.1 uncultured Bacteroidota bacterium | reverse complement strand
GGAAGCATCTATACTGCAACCCGAGGCCGAAGCTCCGGACTGATCGAGCCCAATAACAATAAAACGATTGTAGGGAAGCTCATAACCTGCATGCAGGTCACTGCCGTGAGCCGTCCATTGGGTCAGAAAGGCATCAAGGTCCTTTGCAATGTCCTGTATTTCTTCTTCTGTAAAGGGTCTGTTGGACTGGTACACCCATATACGCGACTCCTCGGGCAATGACTCAAATGAAACTAACATAGCAAATTTTTTATCCCGGTTTTAAAGGTCTGCCACCCCGTCGAGCAGTTCGGCAATATCCAAAACTTTTATCGACGCCTCTTTTTCCTTATTCTTTACCCCATCCGTCATCATGGTATTGCAAAACGGACAACCCGCAGCAATAACATCCGGCCGGGCCTCAATAGCCTCCCCGGTCCGCTTAATATTGACTTCCTGATCTCCCTTTTCGGATTCCTTAAACATCTGTGCCCCTCCAGCTCCGCAGCAGAGTCCGCGCTCCTTGCAGTTTTTCATTTCCACCAGTTCGGCGTCGATCTTCCGGATGATCTCCCTGGGGGCCTCGTATACTCCGTTGGCCCGTCCCAGATAGCACGGATCGTGAAAGGTTACGCGTTTTCCGCGAAAAGACCCTCCTTCTACCTGCAGTCGTCCTTCTTTAATCAGGTCCCGCAATAATTGGGTATGGTGGACAACCTCGTACTCCCCTCCGAGTTCCGGATACTCATTTTTAAGGGTATTGAAACAATGCGGACAGGTGGTTACTATTTTCTGCACTTCGTACCCGTTGAGTACCTGAATATTTACCGCTGCCTGCATTTGAAATAAAAACTCATTACCTGCGCGCTTCGCAGGATCTCCTGTACAACTCTCTTCCGTACCCAGAACAGCAAAAGATACCCCCGCCTTATGCAGTAAATTCACAAAAGCTTTGGTGATTTTTTTGGCGCGGTCGTCAAAGCTCCCGGCACATCCCACCCAAAAGAGAATTTCGGGCTGTTTCCCCAGGGCAGCCATTTCGGCCATGGTCGCGACTTTGGTTTCCTTATTTTTAGCTTGATCCTGTTCCATTAGTTCTCCTCATTCCAGTTCAGGCGGTCCATTTGGTTAAAAGGCCAGGGAGCGCCATTATTCTCGATATTGCTCATCATGACATTGAGCTCAGATGGGGCCGCGGATTGTTCCATCACCAGATACCTGCGCATGTCGAGAATGATCGAAAGGGGATCTATACTCACCGGGCATGCCTCTACACAGGCATTGCAAGACGTACAGGCCCATAATTCCTCCCGACTGATGTAATCATCGAGCAATTGTTTCCCATCGGGCTCCCAAGTTCCTTTATGCGTATCCAGGTGACGTCAGACTTCTTCAAGGCGGTCGCGGGTATCCATCATTATTTTTCTGGGGGATAATTTTTTTCCCGTCTGATTGGCCGGGCACTCACTGGTACACCGCCCACATTCTGTGCATGTATAGGCGTTCAGGAGTTGGATCTGATTCAGGTCCATAACATCGGAGGCCCCGAATTTTTCAGGGGGAGGGGCATCTTCTGCCGGAGGGGCGAAAGGATCGGCATTCGGATCCATCATCAACGCCACTTCCTTCTGTACCGATTCGAGATTGTTAAATTGTCCCTGTGGCTTAAGCCTGCCGAAATACGTGTTTGGGAAGGCGAGTAAAATATGAAGGTGTTTGGAGTAGTATAAATAGTTCAGGAAGAAGAGAATCCCCAGGATATGAAACCACCACGCCACACGCTCTACGGCAATTAAGGTCGTCTCCGACCAGGCGGACATCCAACCCGCGATATAGGAGCTTACAGGAAAAGCTCCCGCCTGGTTGTAATGATCCACTCCCATTTCCTGAAGGCGAAAATCTGCCGCATTCATGGTCAGGAAAAGGCCCATGAGAATTACCTCGATGTACAGAATCAGGTCTGCGTCTTTTTTGGGCCATCCCTTCATCTCCGGTTTCCAGAAACGCTGGAGCTTCAGCAAATTCCTGCGTATCCAGAATATCACCACAGAAACGATGACCAGCAGGGCGAGAATTTCAAAGGAGCCGATCAGGAAGTCGTAGAAACCTCCTAAAAAAGAAAAAATACGGTGCGTGCCAAAAACGCCGTCGATAATGATCTCGAGAACCTCAATATTGATAATGATAAACCCGAGATAGACAATAATATGAAGGAAGCCGGACACGGGTCGCACGACCATTTTCTGTTGTCCCAGGGCAATCCGGGCCATGTTTTTCCAGCGTTCAGCGGTCGGGCCGGTAACATCTGCTGCCTTTCCCAATCGGATATTGCGGATAATCTTACGAATGTTCCGGGCAAAATATCCGATTCCCAGAATCAGCGCCAGGACGAAAAGTATGTTCGGTAGAATTCCCATCAGTTCGGATCCTTTTCAATCGCCGGATCGTTCTCCGGCACCTCGTATTCCTTTTGCTTCTTTCCGAATACCGAAACGTTGACGTAACGCTTTGGATTCAGACGGAAATCCTGGAGGAGTAAATCCAGCTCCAGGGAAGCATTGGCCAGATTTTCATAAAGCTCCTCGTCCTTCAAAAGCTTGCCCATAGTACCTTCCCCCTGCTCCATGCGCTGGAGCAGCAGATCGAGGTTGGCCAGGGTGGCCTCCATTGTGCGCACCGTCTGGCTCAGCCCGGCATTGGAGAGGGAATCCGAAATCTTAGAGAAATTCACGGTGATGTCGTGTATGTTCCCTATAGCGCTGTCCAGCTGTCCCTGATTGTTCTTCAGAAACGTATTGAGATTATTGGTTGTGCCCTGAAGACTGCTAATCAATTGATTCAGCCCCTGTACGCTCTCCCGGAGATTTTGCTGGGTATCCGCATCCAGGACGCGATTAAAGTTGACCAGGACAGAATCGGCGTTGGAAACGGCATCCTCTACCTTGTTTTGGAGGGGTGTGAGTTTTTGTTGTACGAGTTCCGTAATCCCCGGGCGGATTCGGGTAGGGAGGGTATCCCCGGATCGGGCGGTCGCTCCCTGATCAAAAACGGGTATTATCTGAATCCCTTTCCCTCCGATGATTCCCGTGTCGTAAAGCTCTGCCACGCTATTTTTTGAAAAATTGAAATCATTGCTCACTGTAAAGGTCACCATTAAGGACCCCGAACTGTCTTTAAACTTAATATCATTCACCGTGCCTACACTGAAACCGTTGATGGTGACCTGTGTCCCGGCCTGTAACCCCCCTACATGGTCATACACGGCATAGAAGACCTTGCTGTTGTCGAAAATAGGTGTGGACTTCAAATAGCTGAACCCCATGATGAATAACAGGATACCGCCTATGACGATTATACCTGTTTTAAGTTCTCTGGAAAATCTCAAAGGTTTCGTTTTGGGTTCTAAACAAAATTAGAAATAAAATACGTACCGCCCTCTATCAATTGGAAAGGTACGCTAAAGCTTTGTCCACGGCGATGCGCTGGCCATCTTTATAGGCCACGATAAACGCCTGATCATAGCCTTTCTGTCGGGCCCCGGCCTGCAATACTTTCGCCTGTTCATAAGAGGAAGTATTTCCGTAGAGTATCCGATACATGGAATTCACGGGTTCTTTAGAGAGCGTATTCAGCCCTTTAAAGTTAGACGGGGTCAGGGGAATATCCTTACCCACAGCCATGAGTTGCACCTTGAAAGTCACTCCGGCTTCGTCTGTGACTGCCGGCTTTATTTTATTTTGGGCCTCTGCTACAGGCGTCTTTTGAGTCGTATCCTGGGGTCTGAGCTCTTTCACAGCGGTTTCGGCTGAATCTTCTTTAGCCACCTGGGTACCTGCTTCTGTAACCGCACCGGTTTTAACAACTGATCCGGGCATCCCGGAATCCGGGGTTGCCTCTTTAGCTGCCGTTCTGAGAGGATCTGATGAGGTCAGGCCATCAGCCGGCCTGGCCCCCGGTTCGGCCGTTTTTTCATTCAATGGCCCCGTAACCGCTTTATCTGCATGTATATCTTCTTCTTTCGCGGATTGCGCTTCGACCACATCTTCCCGGGTTTTGTCGCTATAAGCCACTCCGGCAGAAGCCTCGGTGGCCACTTCGGCTTCCTTAGCGACCTCTTGCGGTTTCTGTGGCGGCGCCTCCGGTGTCTTTTGACCGGGGTCCGGAGCGGTCGCAACACTGTTGGAAGGTATTGTGCTTCGGTATTCCAGAATGGCATCGGCAATAGCCCGGCCCATCTCCTGCTGTCCCTTTTTAGAATTCAGGTACTCCCCTTCCTCCCGATTGGTCAGGAATCCGGTTTCGACCAGTACGCTGGGCATAAAGGTTTGATGCAGCACAATAAAACCGGCTTGTTTGACCTTTCGGTCTTTTCGCTTCAAATTCCCTGTGAAACGGTCCTGCATCAGTTTCCCCAGCAGAATGCTCTGATCCAGAAATTCCTCCTGCATGATGGTCAGGCCGATAACGGATTCGGGCGAACTGATATCGTAGTCCGCGTATCGGGATTCGTAGTTGTCTTCCAGATAGATTACAGAGTTCTCTTTTTTGGCAACCTCAAAATTCTGTCTGTTGGCATGTAGTCCCAGCACGAAGGTCCCGGCTCCATTGGCGTTTGAGGAATGCGAATCGCAATGGACGGAGACAAAGAGGTCGGCCTGGGCCTTGTTTGCGATCTCCCCTCTTTTGTAAAGGTCGATAAAGGTATCGTCGTCCCGGGTGTAGATCACTTTTACATTACCGTCTTGCTCCAGGGCCTTTCCTGCCTCCAGGGCAATACTGAGGGCAATGTTCTTTTCCAAAAACCCATTTCCAAGGTTTCCCGGGTCATGCCCGCCATGGCCCGCGTCCAAGACAACCGTAAAAGGAATGTCGCCGGCCGGGTCTCCCTGGGAGGCCTGGGCCAGAAGACCATACGTGCTAAAGAGGATACCGAGCGTTACCAGAAATTTGAAAAAGCCCATGTTGGTGCGTTGAGTCTTCAATTCTATACGGGTTAAAATTACCTAAAGGTACGCCTTGCAGAAGGAAAAATATGTAAGTTTGACCACTGAATTCCAAGCGAACTCCGTACAAAAATAGAACTTATCGCATTGCAATCAAAGATACATCTGGGTCTTTTCCTGGGTTTCCGCAGTCATGCAGGCGGTGAGCGCTGTCGCGATGGCGGCGATGGATATCAAAGATCGGTACATTTGGGTCTCCCAAGAAAATTGAACGCACTAACGTGCGACGCGCGCTGGACCGATTACAACTGCATTTGCGAGCAGCAGGTTCAGTCCGTTTAAATAGGCCCGCGTGGTCGGGCTTTGTGTAAATCCGACGACCACGCCGCTTCCCTGACGCTCTGCCATAACAAATGGCTTGAACGCGAGCTGCAAGCGGTTTTCGTCCCAGAGGTATCCGCTTTCGAGCAATGTTTCGGCATCTGCGAAACGGAACACATTGGTTCCATCGGCTTCGTTTAGCGGGCGATAGATTTC
>CAKZOC010000228.1 GCA_937136025.1 uncultured Bacteroidota bacterium | reverse complement strand
AAGGGAAAAGAGAATGGTTCTTATGTAGGCGTGACTATTTTAGATAGGGTCACTCCTGATATGAAAATTGCCAAAGAGGAAGTTTTTGGTCCCGTTCTGGTGATTATGAGAACCAATGATATTGATGAGGCGATTCGGATTGAGAATGTGTCTAATTATGGTAATGCAGCTTCTGTTTTTACGCAAAATGGTAGTCTAGCCAATTATATTATGGAACGAGTGAGTGCAGGTATGGTTGGTGTATTTTCAAAAAAGTTTGACAGTGAATAGCTCTTGGTTAGATCTAAAGGTTCAGGGTATTGAATAAATGAGAACCCACAAATCCCGCTTGTCCGGTTATTCCAATTTTCATAAACTTTAGTATTGGTCTGTAAAAGGCCGGTCTTTCAAATCAAACCGATAATCATCCGCTTTAGAATCCTCCAGGTTCATATCTGAAAACACCAAGAGTTCCGAATTGGGCTCCAGCGCCCTGAAACCATTTACAAAGCCGCCGGGGATTCTCAGAATTTCCTGTAAATCAGCTTGTAAGGTAAATATTTGAAGCGAATTCCCTACGGGATCTTCCGTAAATTCGGACAATGGATGGAGATTCACGACAAATGAACCCCTGAGGCAGTAAAACCATTTCTGTTCTATACGGTGTCCCTGCCAGGCCCGGATAATTTCGGTGTTTGCAGGTTTTATCCGATACATGCGTACAATTCGGGAGAGGTCGAAGGAATTAAAAAAATCCAGTTCCCCACGAGAATCTGCAAAACGGGTACCGCGAATAAGTTCAGCAACCATTACAGGTTTTCCTTAATATAATCGAGATTTAAAAGGGTTTTCTTCAATTCTTCCATGGAAAGCCGCTCTGTATTATGGGAGTGGTAGTCTTCTATCTCACTGATGTTTACCTCACCCTGAGAGAAGTAGCGACTGTAATTCAGATCCCGGTTATCCGCAGGGATCCGATAAAAATCTCCCAGATCCGTGGCCTTTTGCATTTCTTCACGGGTGCATAGGGTTTCATAGAGCTTTTCCCCATGGCGGGTTCCTATGACTTTGATTTCACTATCTGCTCCGGCCAGTTCGCGGATGGCTTCTGCCAGATCCCCAATAGTACTTGCCGGGGCCTTGTTGACAAACAGATCTCCCTGGTTGCCGTGCTCGTAGGCAAATAACACCAGGTCCACGGCATCCTCCAGGGACATCAGGAACCGGGTCATTTTAGGGTCGGTTACGGTAATCGGAAGCCCTTCCTTGATCTGATTTAAAAACAAAGGAATCACCGAACCCCTTGAGGCCATCACATTTCCATACCGGGTCAGGCAAACCGTGGTTCCCCCTTCCGGGATATTCCGGGAGGCAGCTACGGCCACCTTTTCCATCAGGGCCTTACTGATTCCCATGGCGTTTATAGGGTAGGCCGCTTTATCTGTACTGAGGCAGATGATTTTTTTAACCCCCGCAGCGACCGCAGCATCGATGGTGTTCTGAGTTCCGAACACGTTGGTTTTCGCAGCTTCGATAGGGAAAAACTCGCAGGAAGGCACTTGCTTCAGTGCTGCGGCGTGGAATACATAATCAACCCCGCGCATGGCTACGTCTACTGCCTTGTAGTCGCGTACATCGCCGATGTAGAACTTGACCTCATCCTCAGGAGTGTTCGGGTCCATTGCAAACCGGAACGGATTGCGAAGACCCGATGCGAAAATCTCTTGGCAAACGCTGGCGCCTTTCGGAACCACACCGGTGGCAGCACACCTCCCAGACGAGGGACCAAGAAAAGGATTGTCTTCTGGGATTCCGCCCGTCTCAGTGAGTCTTATGACTGTGCCCCACAAATTCGTCATGTTTTGAGATATTGCTTCTTCTCTGAGACCATTATCACCCAAAGTTAGGTAGATATTCCCGTCTTTGCCAAAAGCCGCGTCTCCCACCGTATGCAACTCTTTCGTCATTGGGGGCGAGTGAAAGAATCGTACCTCGCTGGATTTGTCAATCGTGTTGTTCCATCTCATTGTGAAGCGAGAGAAGCGATTCCGTGGACCATTAATGGGACCCAATGCGCATCTGCCGTTCTGTTTTCGGGAGTAGTAGAGATAGATATAACGATTGGAAAGGAAGTTGGGAT
>CAKZOC010000227.1 GCA_937136025.1 uncultured Bacteroidota bacterium | reverse complement strand
GGCTGTCTTCGGTACGTTTTATCTGTGGTACGCAAAGCATTCACAAGGAACTCGAAGCAAAGGTAACCAAGTTTCTTGGCATGGAAGATACCATCCTTTACGCGGCGTGTTTTGACGCCAACACCGGGCTGTTCGAAACAATACTGACAAACGAAGACGCGGTTATTTCTGACGAACTGAACCATGCCTCAATTATTGACGGAATCCGCTTGTGCAAGGCACAGCGCAACAGCCTGACAGGTGTCAGCAGGCTGCGCAGCAGCAAGGATTGACGCACCGGATGGTGTCTGCAGAATCATTCCCTTTGATGCACAGATCCAGGATGCGTCGTATTTAGCATTGCGAAACCTGACCATTGGATATACTTTTAATCCGGACCTGACCAACAAAATAGGAATTAGCTCAGCCAGGGCATTTGTAGCAGCCTCTAACTTATTGTATTTGTGGGGTAGTGATTACACATCCTTCAATCCTGAAGGTGTCGAAACTACCAATGGTGGTTATCTCGGGCCAACGACATATGGGGTACAAGTTGGTGCCAGTCCGATTGTCAGAAGCTTTACGCTTGGTTTAAATGTTAACTTTTAAATAAAAACAATGAAAACAGTCTATAAAATCGTTTTGGGATCCTTGCTGCTTGTAACAGCATGCGACAGTGATCTGGATCAGGTGCCGCCCAATATTGCCAGCTCAGATTCTTTGGAAGACTTTGGAGGAGTTGTAAATGCGGCGTACTTCTATCAGCACGGCTCGGTAACACCGATGGCCGTAATGGGTGACTTTCGGGCGGATAATGCCCTGATGGACGAAGAACCGTATCCCGAATTTGATAGATTCGGTCCTGACCTGACGGTTATGGAGGATCAGTTTTTCGGACCTTTCTACACCGCCCTATATAAGTCCATATTAAGTGCAAACAACGTCATTGAAAACTCTACGGACGACGGTGATATTGGACAGGCCAAATTTTTAAGGGCGCTGTCTTACTTTAAACTCGTACTGGTTTTTGGAGATGTTCCGATTAATTTATCGGCTACCCCGAGTACAACAGATCCATCTATCCTGGCGCGGCAACCTGTTGATGATGTCTATAATAACGTAATCATTCCCGATCTACAGGATGCCATTGGACTGCTGGATACAGAGATCGTCAACGGACGGGCTTCCAGGTATGCTGCGCAGGCATTGCTCGGAAAAGTTCATGTATACAGGGGTGATTTCAGCAGTGCAGAATCACCACTGGCTTCGGTAGTCAATGGGGCCTCCTCAGCCGGTATTGCTTTACAAGCCAACTATGCGGATATTTTTGGGGAAGCGAATGATCTGAATTCAGAGATCATATTTGCAACCCAGATATCGAGTTCTGTAGTAGATGAATACGGTGATTCCGAGTTTTGGTCCTGGTATGGCGGGCTCGACACCAAGTCCCTTTTACCCCTGGATCCGGATTTAATTGCAGCCTTCGATGCAAGCCCCGGAGATTTAAGAAGGGAAGTAAATATTGACGAAGATCTTTTAGCCTCTCCAAAATTTCCACAAACAGGAGGTCCGGACCACGACTGGATAGAATTGAGGTTGGCCGATGTTATTCTGTTATATGCAGAAACATTGAATGAGAATGGGGCTCCTGCGACTCAGGTCCTCAGTCTCCTGGATCCTATCCGTTCAAGAGCAGGCGTACCTCCCCTGGATCCTGCTATACTGAACACAAGGGCCCAGGTCAGACAAGCCATTCAAGACGAAAGAAGGCTGGAACTGGCTTTTGAGGGACACAGGTGGTTTGATTTGGTGAGAACAGGAACTGTAGATGCGGAAATGGGAGAAACGGTGAACCCCAACTATTACATATTTCCGATTCCAATCTCGGAAATACTGGCAACCGATGGGGTAATAACTCAGAATCCTGGGTATTAAAACGGCATCCCGGCAGCTTGAGGGAGTGCATGGTTTATTCGCTGCTTAGGAGTGAAAAAACCTTGTCAGGGACTATCAGGTTTGAAATACATGTTAAAGTTTAAATAGTAATTATTTGAGTTAGTTTAGTTTCAATTTGAAAAAGCCATTGGCCTCGATCTCATGGCCGATGGCTTTTTAAAAAAAGCAATTTAAATCCCTTATCTGCAGGAAGCACCGGAATCGGTTTTATTTCTTATTTTTAACAAACCAATCTGGTTAACCAATTCAAAATTTATTCCAAGGCATATGAAATTGGACGTTCCGACAAAGCTCGATAATGATGAAATCCAGAATGAGATTATCTCCAGGATTCGGGAGTTAATCAATTTTAAAAATCTGGAACCAGGGGACAAAATTCCATCAGAGAGAGCCCTTTCTGAACGATTTGGGGTCAGCCGCAACCATGTAAGAGAGGCTATTCGGAAATTGGAATTTTACGGGTTGTTGAAATCCAAACCCCAAAGCGGCACTTTCGTGGCGGATATCGGACAAGTGGCTTTAAATGGCATGATTGAAGATATCCTAAAACTGAAGACACCCAGTTTTAAGTCATTGGTTGAGACCCGGATTTTACTGGAATTAAAGACGTGCCGACTGGCGGCCCTGAGAAGGACGGAAGACGACCTTAAGGAAATGGAAGCCACCCTGGAGGCCTATGCCGACAAGGTAAGGAAAGGGCAGGATGTCGTACAGGAAGATTTGCTTTTTCATTTAGCCGTGGCACGTGCCAGCCATAATAGTACCATGATCACCTTTATGTTGATTATAACACCGGAGATCATTACCAATTTTGAGAAGTATCACGTCTGTGATAAGGATCAGGCGTTTAAGGCCATTGAAGAACACAGAGATGTTTTTATGGCTATCAAGGATCAAAAGCCACAACTGGCCAAGGAGAAAATGAAAACTCACTTCAGCGCATTGTACCAGTATTTGTACAATGTATAAATAGAATAACGCCCGAAGTAAACTTGCACGGATTTACCAGGGTGTATTGAGTAGGAGGGATTGGGATAGGCTTCCTGAAAAGGGATTAGCCTGTTGTCACGGCATACTTTAATGCCATTTTCAGCGAGTAATTTGGCAGTACCGCCAGTTGATAAAATATCGACACCCTTTTGAGCAAGTTTTTGGGCGAATTCTACAATACCAGTTTTATCAGACACGCTAAGTAGTGCGCGTTTAATTGGGCGAGGGGTATCCATGCTATTTAGTTTACCTTTAACAAATATATTTTGGTCTGGCCTATGACATGTATCCATGGCAACTTTCCTAGTAGTGTAGCTCCTTGCTACACAT
>CAKZOC010000226.1 GCA_937136025.1 uncultured Bacteroidota bacterium | reverse complement strand
TGAAAATTCCCGGAAACGCCTCCTGTAATTTTAGAGCGCTGCCCATCCCTTTTAAAAGGGAATTTATCCCCCCTTATGAATTTCCACGGAATGCGGATATGGTATTTCGATACCGGCAGCGTCCAGGGCGAGCTTGCATCCTTCCTGTGTAGCAAAATAGACCTCCCAGTAGTCTTCAGGCTTACAAAAAGGGCGCACCGCAAAATTTACCGAACTCTCCGCCAGTTCCAGCACGTTTACCGAGGGTGCGGGTTCCTGGAGGACTTTCGGGTTGGAGGTTAAAACTCCCATAAGGACCTCCTTAGCTTTTTTAATCTCTTCTTCATAAGCCACCCCAACAACGATATCTACACGCATCTTTCCCTCTATGGTATAATTGATGATATTGCCATTGGCAATCGGGCCATTGGGTACAATGGCCAACTTATTTTGAGGCGTGACCATTTTAGTTGTAAAAATATCGATGTCTTTTACAACCCCCAGGACATCCTGGGTTTCTACCAGATCCCCGATGCGGTAGGGTTTGAAGATGGCGATGAGTACCCCTCCTGCAAAATTGGAAAGCGAGCCTTGCAATGCCAGCCCTACGGCCAGACCGGCGGCAGCAAAAATCGCGGCAAACATGGTGATATCGACTCCCAGTCGTGAAACAACAAGGATAATTAATACTATTTTCAACAACCATGAGATCAGGTTCAGCAGAAAGCGCTGCAGGGATTCGTCGTACTTGCTTTTCTGCATTACTTTTCTCAACCCATTGATCACTTTTTTGACCAACCAGGACCCCACGACATAAATCAGAATGGCCCAAAGCACGTTCGGACCGTGTTCTACGATATAATCCATTCCTAATTGGAGCCATCCCTCGGCCTGCTTAAAGGCATCACTTTCTGTTATTTGCATGATTTTGTAAAGTTCAGATTTGCGTGCAAAATAGGTAGAAAGTCCTAAACGAAAAAATCCCGGGTCCACATTGTGAAACCCGGGATTCCCTGTATTTTCGAGCGAAAACTAACTCTGGAACAAATCGGATAGTCCCTCCAGGGCCGCCCCGTCCACATCGGCATTTTCAACAGCCTGCATCAGCTGCACCAGATGGGCCGGATTCATATCCTTCCCCAGGACGCGGATCAGGGCAAACCCTTTATCCTCGCTTGCTCCATAAATGACAACTTCATCTATGGCATCCCCATCTCCGGTATACTTAATGACTCCTTTTGCAAATTTAGAATTGAGTTTCATCAATTCTTTAAAATCTGAATTCTTCAGAATTTCATCCACTTTAGCTCTTTCAGTCTTAAAGGCCGCTGCGTTATCATCAGTCTTCCTGAAAGCGAGGATGTTCAATTTACGGAGTGACCTGAGCGCTTCCACCTGAGTCGGATCCAAATCTGCCTCTTTCAGGTTCAGGATGTTCGCGGGTACATCAAGTGCCAAAAAATTCGGGTTTTCCGAATTGCTGACAAAGTATTCCTGAAGACTTGGGCCGCTGGAACAGCTCGCAACCATTAGTAAAATGGCTAAACTGCCAAGCGCAGTGGTAATAAGTTTGTTTATTTTCATGATTGATGATATTTAATCGGTCGGGCTGGAATCCCTCCAGCCCGACCAATTGATTGGTGTTCTTATTTATCAGACTTTTTCTTTTCAGCCTTTTCCAGCTCCTCCGGAAGATTCATCTTCTTGGTAAGGGAACCGATTTTCGTCAGGTCTATATCGCCTGTGAGGGTCAGTAGTACGGTCTCGATCTTGCGATCGTCAATCTCTACATCCATGTCCTTAATGCCTGTGACAAACATCAGCAATTCACTTACGTGGTCGCTGTCACGACCATTCCGGATATAAAACTTGACATTGGCGTCTTTGTCCTTAACCCGCATCAATTCTTCCAAAGAGGCTGATTTCAGGTATTTATCCACGGTGGTCTGCATATCTGCAGAAACACTCTTGTCCTCGGTTATGAATACTTTCAAACCACTCAGGCTTTGAGCAATATCCATGAATTCACGAGCTTCAGGGTCATCTACATCCACATCCATCTTAATGAGCAGATCGAACATGTTTTTATTCACAATTACCGAACTGACCTCATCCATATCCTCATATTTGTCGAAGATGGACTGTGAAATCCCAGCGATGGGCGTCAGCAGTAATACGAGTATTGCGAGATACTTTTTCATGATGTTTCGTTTTTTTAATTTTTGTTTAAAATCTTTTGTTTTGTCTGTTCAAATTCTCCCAGAAAGGCTACTTTTTCCGTACCCCTGTCCAGATTTTGCGCAATCAGGCCAAAGGCCCTCCGGGTTTCCTGATAGGCAAATTCCGCTTCGCGCTGTTCGCGGATTTGATTCCCGTAATACAGGCCAAACATGAGCATGAGAACTGCAGCGATGGATATCCATCTGTAGCTGTAGCTATTCCTTTTGGTTTTTAATGGAACCTCACGTGCAGAACGCTCTTCGCTGGCCTGGTTGAAGTAAGCGAACATCGGAATGTACGTTTCGAGTTCCGGGGCTACCCCGTCACTTGCAAAGTAGTTCCTCAATTCCTGCTCTTCGGCCTCCGTAGCGGTGGCTTCAAAGTACTTCTCCAGTATTATTTTTATCCTATTTAATTCCATAGCGATGTTTTTCTAAAAGTTTTTCGCGGACCGCTTTTCGGGCCCTTGACAGGGTCACCCGGACAGCCGTGGGTTTCATATCCATAAGCTTTTCAATCTCCGGGTAATCGTAGGCCTCCACATCCTTGAGTTGCAGCACCATCCGCTGTTGCTCCGGAAGCTCGTCCATAATACGGGATACCCAATCCAGACTATCGCGAACCTCAACCTGTTGTTGCAGGGAGGATCCCCCATCCGTAAAATTGCTGTGTACCAATTTCAGATTACCCGCCTGTCGCGATTTTAAACGATCCAGGCAAAAATTCCGGGTCATGGTCATGGCAAAGGCCTCCACATTGGAATAGCCCGCAATTTTCTTCTTTCCACTCCAGAGTTTTAAAAGCACTTCCTGGGTGGCATCTTCAGCCTCCTCGGAGGATATCAGCAGCCGTTTGGCAAGTCGGTAAAGTTTATCCTTGAACGGCAAAACAATTTCAAGGAACTCGGACTGTGTCATTATTGAACTGTGAATTGATGCTTCCACCTATTGTATCGGGTTTACATCTTCAAGACGAAGCTATCATAAATTTGTTACAAAAATTTTTTTATGATTTAGGAGGACACTAATTTTGACTCCTGAAACGTTCGATAAACAGGCGGGGCGGGGACGGTAACAGAAAAGAAATAATACCTTAAAATTTGTATGTCCCTTTTGGAATGATCCTTGATCAATCCGCTGCAAACGATAAAAAACTATCTATGAAAAAGTGGATTTATGTACTGTTGGCCCTTGGGATGGTTGCCTGCAGCAATGATGATGGAATTGAACTACCAGACACCCCGAATCCGGATCCCGATGCTGACGTGGTGGTGCAGGACTTCATGTGGAAAGCCATGAACCTGTGGTATTTCTGGCAGGGGGATGTCCCCGACTTGGCCGATGACGCTTTCCTCACAGATGAAGAATACACTGCATTTCTCGCCTCGGAGAGCGATCCGGGGGCCTTTTTTGACAACCGGTTGCGATTTTCAGAAGACCGTTTTAGTTTTTACAATGAAGACTATCGCGAACTGACTCAAGGCTTGATAGGAATCAGCCGCAACAACGGTATGGAATTCGGCCTGATTCAGTTTAGTGGCAGCTCCAGCATTTTCGGATACGTCCGGTACATCCTGCCCAATTCCGATGCTTCTACTAAAGATATTGCCCGGGGAGATTTATTTACGGGGGTCAACGGGGTAACTTTAACCGATGATAATTATCGGGAATTACTTTATGGTGAAAACGCGACCTATACGCTGAACATGGCGGATATCGAGGGCAACGATATAGTCCCCAACGGCAGGGAAGTAATCCTGACCAAGGAAGAAGACTTTCAGGAAGACCCTATTTTCATAACTGAAGTTTTTGAAAATATCGGAGGGGAAACTGTAGGTTATTTAATGTATAATCGTTTTACCAGCGAATTCAACCGGGAACTCAATGACGCCTTTGGTTTTTTTGCCTCCCAGGGTGTAACAGCCCTCGTTCTCGACCTCAGGTACAACCTTGGCGGATCCGCAAATACGGCCCGCCTGCTCTCCAGTATGATCTACGGGACCAATACGGACGAGGTCTTTACCGAATTCCAGTATAATGATTTTATTCAGGAAGCCTTCACCGAGGATGACCCGGATGCCCTGAAAGACTATTTTGCAAGTGCGGTTTCTTCAGGTGTCCCGATCAACACCTTAAACCTGGATCGGGTGTATGTACTCACCACCCGAAGCAGCGCCTCGGCCAGCGAACTCGTAATTAATGGCCTGAATCCCTATATCGATGTTATTAAAATCGGGACGACAACCCGTGGAAAGAACGAGTTTTCATTTACCATGGTTGACGATCCATCTAATCCTGGACTTCCCTTTATTTATTCCCCGGAACGCGAAGGCGATATCAACAGCGAGAATTCCTGGGCCATCCAGCCCCTGGTAGGTCGCGTTAAAAATTCCGTTGGCTTCTTTGATTATACAAATGGGTTTGCGCCGGATATCGAACTTCAGGAAGACCTCGGGAACCTCGGTGTCTTGGGGGATCCCAACGAACCCTTACTGGCTCGGGCCCTGCAGGAAATCTCCGGAGTGACTGCCAAGCGCTTCTTCGAAGTGGGCATGCCTGCTGAGCCCTTTACCCACAGCGGAATGTTCACGCCTTTAAAGGATAATATGTATCTGGACAAAGAAATCAAATTACCAAAGCGTATTTTGAAGAATTTTCAATAATTCTTCACAGGGTCTATATATTCATAAAAGCCTCCTTTTCGGAGGCTTTTTTATAATTGTAAGCTCCAGCCCAGTAAGAAGTTTCGACCCGGAGTCTGAAATCCCAGGACCTCGGTAAAAGATTCGTTCAACAGGTTGGAGGTACTTAAAAAAGCATCCAGACTACCCGGGATTACTGTAAAGTCCACACGCAGGTCTAGCAGAGAAAAGGGTTCCAGCTCCACCGGGGTGAAGGTGGTAAAATCAGTATCTTCCCGGGATCCTGTATAACTGTATCGCAGCATGGCAGACCAGCGCGTTCCCAAACGTGTCCGCAGGATGGCGTTGAGTTTGTGTTTCGGGATCCGGATGGCGTTTGCACCCTCCGGCTGGGTGAAGGTATAATTCAATTCCAGACGACTCTCCGGGGCCCATTGCCAATGCACCTCCCCTTCAAAACCCTGAACACTCACCGGATCTGAGGCGTTGAAATATATAAAATCTGCATTGTCGAAAAGGATGGTATTTTCTTCCTTTCGGTCAAAGAAAAGCCCACTAAGGCGCAATCCACTATCCAAATAGAGCTCTACACCCCCTTCCAGGGTGCGGTTGTCTTCAGCATCGAGATCGGGATTTGCCCCGAAGGCTCCGTACAATTGGGCCAGGGATGGCGTAATATAGGCCGTGGCCCAGGAGCCCATCATTTTTAGGTATCCCTGTTTGAAGCGATAGGCGTACGAGGGGTTCAGGTGGTACACCCCTTGATTTCCGTACGTGGAGTGCATATTCAGACGCACCCCTGTATTGATATTGATCCCTGAAGCTCCCGTCCACACCAGGTTGATGTAGGGATCGACGAGGGTAAACTCCTCATCGTTTTCCAGCAGCGCCCTGTCATTGATTATATTGAGACCTGCGAGCGTGTGCAGCTGAGATCCGAATTTGCGTTTATACGTCAGGTCTGCGGTCCAGTTGCTGCCCTGAAAACTACCCGGAAAATCACTTTGGTTCTCGGACGTATAACGGGTATAAGCGCCCAGGGCCTCCACCTGTTGCAAACTGTCTTTCCATAGCCATCGCAATCCGAGTCGCTCCTGATCGGTCCGATACCGGAAAGGGGCATCTACCCCATTGAAGGAGTCATCGTAGTCTGCGTTCATTTCCGTAAGATTCGCAAAAATCCGAAGTACTGATTTTTCAGAGAACTGCCTGGCCACGGCCAGGTCCGCAGACCAATTGGAATAAGGATCGGGTTCACTTCCCGCGGCCAGGGAGGACAACCCGTTGGCATAATCCTGGGAAAACGCCCCCTGATAGGCCCACCCCGCCTGCCTGCCTCCTAACTGCACGGCGTGGCTAAACCTACCTAAATCCATATCGGATTCTTCCGGGGTATTGTGGGTACCCATACTCCCCTGGGCATTCAGAAAAAAAGGTGTTTTCCCTGGGGATTTCGTACGAATATCTATGACTGCTGTGGCGGCGTTGGCGCCGTAGAGCACGGAGGTAGCCCCTTTCACTATTTCGATAGATTCGATGCCGGAAACAGGCAAAAGGCGCAGATCGTATTCCCGGGCAGCCGAGGAAGGATCGGAAACCCTGAGCCCATCTATCAGTACAACTACCTGCCGCCCACGCCCCCCGCGCACAAAGACACCGAGGACTTCCCCGGGTCTTCCCCGGCTCCCGGAAATCTCGAAACCACTTTGCTGGTTCAGGACCTGGGCCACGGAAGCGCCCTGATACGTTTTAAGAATTTCAGGTCCCAGCCGAATGACCGTTTTACCCGATTGCTCCCTTTTTAAAGGGAATCTGGAATCGCTGACGACAACTTCGTCCAATTCCCGGACCCTCACAGAATCCACAGGGCTTTGAGCATGAACCACCCCTGTGAGTGCCATGAGGACATACCCTATCCATTGATTTTTCATTTCAGACTAAAAAGAACGAGACGTTCCAGGCGATTAAGCTTGTAAACCTTTATCCCGAAAGTTTAACACTCCTTGTTTGGATTCGGCAGGTCTCCTGGCTCGCGTCCTGTAACCGACCTTCCCGTGCTCAATTGTATTGCACAGTGGTGTGAAGTGGGTCACAGGCATTCCGCTTCCTAAGGTGCGGAACTCAGCTTACAGTTGCGGGAACAGCTCCGGTATTGCACCGGATTCCCTTTTAATGCCCGTCGTATCTTTAACCACGGACAACCATAATCCGCGGTGAAGGTAAAGATCTTTATCGGGTTTTTGAATCCGGGGAATTAAAAATTACTTTTGAAGTCTGAATAAAACCGAATGAGAATTGGTTGTGTCTTATGTCTGATCGCCCTTGTTTTGACAAGTTGCCAGAGGAATCCGGAACAAAAAAAAAGCGATTCACAGGAACAGACCTTAAAGACCTGGAAGCCCCGTTATGCAAAGGGTTTCTATTGGGAACAAACCCCATCCGGCATAGCCTTTTTATATGTCAACAGTCCCTGGCCAGGGGCTTCAAAGACCTTTCGTTATGCACTTGTACCCCGGGCAAAACTAAGCACCCATAGCCATTTAATCGATGCTGTGGACGGTGTAATCGGCATCCCTGTAAAACGTGTCGTCCTGACTTCCACCACCCACATTCCCCCTCTGGAAACCCTGGAAGTAGAAGAGCGCCTGGTCGGTTTTCCGGGACTCGGCTATATTTCCTCCCCGGGGGTTCGCAACCGCATTAACTCAGGGCTTGTCGAGGAATTAGGAGTTCACGAAGCCCTGAATACCGAATTGGCCATTGCCCTGAATCCCGACATTGTCGTTGGGTTTGGGGTTTCGGGAGCCCCCAGTTCCTATACAGCTCTGGAAGCTTCGGGTATTCCCATTGTTTACAATGGTGACTGGATGGAAGAAAATCCTTTAGGGAAAGCAGAGTGGATCGTTTTTTTCGGGTTGCTCTTCGATAAAAAAAACGAGGCTGAAAGGGCATTTAGTCAAGTTGAAAAAGCCTATCTGGAAGCCCGGGATCTGGCAGCCAAAGCCCCTGAAAGACCGACTGTGCTCAGCGGATCCCTCTATCGCGATATCTGGTATCTGCCGGGAGGATCCAGTTGGGCGGCTCAATTCATAAAAGATGCCCATGCACAATATCTCTGGGAAAGCAACCCCGAAAGCGGGAGTCTTTCATTGAGTTTGGAAAGTGTTCTGGAAAAGGGTGCCAATGCCGATCTGTGGATCGCGCCATCCCAGTTTACCTCCTACAGGGAAATGCAGGAGGCCGAAGCCCACTACGGTCAATTTAAGGCTTTTCGGGAGGAAAGAATTTACACCTATGCCCTCAGCCCGGGTCCCGGAGAAGGACTTTTGTATTATGAACTCGGCCCGAGTCGGCCAGACCTGATTCTAAAAGACCTGGTGTATTGGTTTCATCCGGGCCTGCTCAAAGGATATGTCCCCACCTTTTTCAAACCTTTGGAGAAATGAGGAGTTCAAAAAAAACCGTTTCTATTTTCGGAGGGTTGGTGGTTCTGCTGATCGCTGCCCTGGGGGTAAATCTGAGTCTCGGTTCTGTTCCCATTCCTATAGAAGATATTTTCGGCTCTCTATTTGGAGCGCAGACCGGGCGGGAATCCTGGCAGTACATCATTTGGAATTACCGTCTTCCCAAAGCCATAACGGCCATACTGATCGGTGGGGGACTATCCCTGAGTGGTTTGTTAATGCAAACACTTTTCAGAAACCCCCTGGCCGGACCTTTTGTCCTGGGGGTAAGTTCAGGAGCCAGCCTGGGGGCGGCATTGCTCATTATGGGAGTTTCCCTCCTGGGCGGTGTGGGCGCCGGATATTTTACCAGCGATCTGTCTCTGATCGTGGCCAGCGGCCTGGGGAGTTTTCTCGTCCTCTTCATCGTTCTTTTAGTGTCGACGCGGTTGAAAGACCCCATGGCCCTGTTGATTGTCGGGTTGATGTTTGGGAGTATCACCGCCGCCCTGGTTACCGTGCTGTCATTTTTTTCGCAGGCAGAGCAACTCCAGCAGTATATTTTCTGGTCTTATGGAAGTATCGGGAACCTGAGTTGGTCTCAGGTGGGGCTGCTCTCCATTTTTGTCCTGGCGGGTGTATGCATTAGTATTGGACTGCTTAAAGCCCTGAACGCCCTCCTGCTGGGAGAGAAATATGCCGTTTCCATGGGTATCTCCACATCCCGAAGCCGGAATGGGATCATTCTTGCCACAGGCCTGCTCGCCGGTGGAATTACTGCCTTTGCCGGGCCTATTGCCTTTATAGGCCTGGCAGTACCCCACCTTGCCCGGCAGTTGCTCGGTACTCAGGACCATCGCATCCTGCTACCGGGAGTGCTGCTATACGGGGGCATCCTCATGCTGGTCTGTGATGTAATTGCCCAACTTCCGTTTTCGGCCTATGTATTGCCCATCAATGCCATAACCTCCCTGGTAGGCGCCCCGGTCGTGATATGGTTGCTCCTGCGCCGGAACCGGATGCTTTTTTAATATAGGACATCTTATTCGGGTTAGGTTTTCATCGGGGTTCCACTTATTTTAGCGATACTCCGGAGGGGCTTAAATGCAATCCATGAAAACAATTTCCAACCATTCATACCCATTAGAAGTAAAAGCGCTGGAGATCGGGTATCAGGTTAAGGGAAATAAACGATCCCTGACGCCTCCCCTTAACTTTACCCTGCCCCCGGGAAGCCTGAGTGCCCTTGTGGGAATCAACGGGTCGGGGAAATCGACCTTATTGCGAACGCTTTCCGGCATGCATCCGGCACTTTCGGGCGAGGTCTTCCTCAAGGGAATACCGATTCAGGAACTCGCCCCAACGCACCGGGCCCGCAGTCTCAGTGTAGTGCTTACCGAACCTCTTGCCTCCAAAAATCTAACGGTATATGAACTGGTGGCTCTGGGAAGACACCCCTATACTAACTGGATCGGACAACTCAGTACAGAAGATCGCACCCGCGTCGCATACGCCCTGGAGCAAATGGAATTAGACAGCATAAAACAACAGGCCTGCCACACCCTGAGCGATGGACAGCTTCAGCGAGCGCTCATTGCACGTGCCTTATCACAGGATACGGCACTGATGTTGCTGGACGAGCCGACCACGCACCTGGATCTCTACCACAAGGTTAAAATACTCAAATTGCTCAAAGAGGTGACCCGGATGGCAGGGAAGACTATTTTATTTTCAACCCACGAAATTGACCTCGCCATTCAACTTTGCGATCATATTCTGATCCTCTCTCCCGAACTTTCCCAATTTGGAAGCCCTTGTAACCTTATTGAATCCGGTGGATTTGATGCGCTGTTTCCCGGGGACACGATTCATTTTGATCGTACCCACGGAATGTTTAAGGTTAATAAGTAATCCATGGGGCTTCCTTTGTATCTTGGGGCTTCTTCCTATCTTTACTGCTATAAACCGAGTGTACAATGGAATTATGGATGCAGGTAACCCTGGCCCTTCTTTGCCTGGGGATCGGGTTTTTAGCCGGTGGATATATTATTCGTTTGAAACATCAGGCCAGGGACAGTAGCGCTCAGGCGCGAGAAGACCAGTTGGGAAAGAATCTGGAGCAGGTAAGAGGTGAACTTCTCTCCCAGAAGCAGGATATGCAGCGCCTGCAGGCTGAAAAGGAACTTTTGGGGCAGGAGTTAATCCGAAGGGAAGCTGAAGTAGATCATCTCCAGGAAAAATTAAACGAACAGAAGAAGGAAATTCTCAAGCTACAGGATACGTTTACCAAAGAGTTTGAAAACCTGGCCAACAAGATTTTGGAAGAGAAAAGCACGAAATTCACGGAACAGAACCAGAAAAACATCCGGAATATCCTTACCCCGCTCCACGATAAAATTCAACTCTTTGAGAAAAAAGTAGAGCAAACCCGTAAAGAAAACTACGGGATACACCAGGCGCTCAAAGAGCAATTGATGACCTTGCAGAATCAAAATTTAAAAATTACCCAGGAAGCTGAAAATCTCACCCGGGCACTGAAAGGGGAAAGTAAAATGCAGGGGAACTGGGGGGAACTGGTGCTGGAACGCGTCCTCGAAAAATCAGGTCTGGAGAAGGATCGGGAATATTCGGTACAACAGAGTTTCAGACGGGAAGACGGGAGCCGCTCCCTTCCTGATGTCATCATACACCTGCCGAATGGGAATCAGATGATCGTCGATTCTAAGGTGTCCCTGACGCATTACGAGCGGTATGTCAACGCTGAAGAAGCACAACAGGAGGCCTTCCTGAAGGAACATTTGAATTCCCTGAAAAAACATGTGGAACAACTCTCGGCAAAGAAATACGAAGATATTTACGAAATTGAAAGTCCGGATTTCGTCCTGATGTTCGTCCCGATTGAAACCGCTTTTACGATCGCCATCAATACGGAGCCCGAACTGTATAACAAGGCCTTTGAACACAACATAGTCATTGTGACCCCATCGACCCTCCTGGCGACTTTGAGGACCATTGACAGTATGTGGAGTAACGAAAAACAAAGACGGAACGCTATTGAAATAGCCCGGCAGGCCGGGGCCCTTTACGATAAATTTGAAGGTCTGGTTACCGACCTTACCCAGGTGGGAAAACGCATGGATGAGGCTAAAAATGAATATAGCGGCGCTATGAACAAACTCGTTACGGGAAGAGGTAATATTATTGGGCGCATTGAAAAGTTGAAGAAAATGGGGGCAAAAACGAAAAAATCATTGCCCGAAACCATCCTGAAACGAGCCGAAGAAGCGAATGTGTCAGGTTCAGAAGAATTAGATCTTTAATCAAATAGCAGGTGTATGTATAAAAGTATTCTTTTCAAAGTTTTGGGTGTGCTCGCGCTCATGATCACTGGGGTTTTTCTATTTCTATACTACGTCACCTACAGTGAGGGTGTGCGTTCCGGAGAACTCATTAAATTCAGCCGGAAAGGCGTGATATTTAAGACCTGGGAAGGCGAGATCAGCCAGGGGATTTCCGGGGCCCAAATATTCCGTTTCTCCGTTCTGGACCGGGACCAGGAAGTCATCGAATCCCTGAAAGCGGCTGAAGGGCAGTATGTCAAGGTCAATTATGAAGAGCGCTTTACCACCTTTGCCTGGTGGGGCGAGACCAAGTATTTTATTACCAGTGTGGAAGTCACAGATTCTCCTCACCGCAGTAAATTCGGAGGCAGTTCTCCCTGAGAAGCTCATTTCAATGAGGGGCCAGCGAAGCAGCCTCTTTATCGACCAGCCATAACAGGCGTCCGCTGGTGGGGACGACATGAGCGGCCGGGAATTGTGCACTGCCTAAGCTCCTGTTTCTTATTTCGGCCAGTGGGGCTGCTTTATTGGCCCCCGTCACCAGAAAAACGACTTGTTTCGCATTATTGATAATCTGCCCGGTTAAACTGATGCGCTTTTGACCGCTTTCAGGATGTGTGGCTACCTCACATAGGGATTCAGAGTCCCATAGTTTCATTTCATGTGGAAAAATGGAAGCCGTATGCCCGTCGTCCCCCATCCCGAGTATTACGAGATCAAATTGAGGGATCTCATGAACTTCAGGGAGCACCTCTTTAAGGACCATCGAATACCTTTGGGCTTCCTCAGCGGGAGGATTCTCCCCGCGGATCCTGAAAATATGAGAGGAATCCACAGGAACTCTTTCCAATAAATGCTCTCGGGTCATCCTGTAGTTGCTTTGGGAGTCCTCAGGGGGCACACACCGTTCATCACCCCAGAATAGCAAGAACTCTGGCCAGGGCAAACGATATTTATATTCGTCGGCGAGCAGGTCGAACCATACCTGCGGGGTGCTTCCACCAGAGAGGGCGATACTGCGAAATCCTTCTTCCGCACTCCACTGCTCCAAATACCCGGATAAAGCACGTGCCACTTCTGCCTTCGTATCGTAAATTTCAAACATCACACCTCAAGTATTATGTAATTACACAGAAACCGGGATCATCGGTCAGGTGTTCCCCGGGATTCCGCCATGTGTTGCTTCCTTCGATAAGATCATCGGCATTTTTCGGGCCCCATACCCCCGCCGAGTATCCAAAAGTAATGGCATGCGGATCTGTCTGCCAATATTCAACAATAGGATCTACAAATTCCCAGGCGGCCTCTACTTCATCGGCCCGGGCATAGAGTGTGGCATCTCCCTGCATGGCATCGAGCAGGAGCCGCTCGTAGGCCTCCATTATTTTCTGATCTGCCAAATCTGAATAATAGAAATCCAGATTAGCCCGAGCCACTTCAAAGCCCTGACCCGGAACCTTTACTCCAAATTTTACCAGTATGCCTTCGTTGGGTTGAATGCGAATGATCAATTTGTTATCCATATTCTGGACCAGTGAATTTTGGAAAATTTGGTGGTGGGGTGTCTTGAAGTGAATCACAACCTCCGTGACCTTGGTCGGCATACGCTTGGCCGTTCGCACATAAAAAGGAACATCTGCCCAACGCCAGTTGTCCACGTAAAACTTAATGGCCGCATAGGTTTCCGTTTTGGAATTCGGATCTACCCCTTTCTCCTGACGGTATCCTACTACGGATTCGCCATTGCACTCCCCTGCCATGTACTGTCCCCGAATGGTATTCTTCCTGAGGATTTCCGGATCGCGCATAATACGCAGGGATTTCAGAGCCTTTACTTTCTCATTTCGGATTTCCTCGGGTTCCGACCCGATCGGGGGTTCCATGACCACCAGAGAGACGATCTGCAAGAGGTGATTTTGAAACATATCCCGAAGCGCACCGGAGGAATCGTAATACCCACCCCGGTTTTCGACCCCCACACTTTCGGCGCTCGTAATTTCAACGTGATGAATGTAGTTCCGGTTCCAAAGGGGCTCAAAAATGCTATTGGCAAAACGGGTCACCAGAAGATTCTGCACGGTTTCTTTGCCCAAATAATGGTCAATTCTGTAAATCTGGGATTCCTGGAAATACTTTTGGAGATTGAGATTGAGCTGATGTGCCGAGGCCAGGTCATAGCCGAAGGGCTTTTCGACAATGAGGCGGGTCCATCCGCCATTTTCTTTCGTAAGACCCGCCGTATTGAGATTGCGCGCTATAGTCTCATACAAAGAGGGCGGGGTCGAGAGATAGAATATTAAATTCCCCCCGGTTTTCCACTCGCTGTCCAATTCCTCTATCCGCTCCCGTAAGGCCGAATAATCCACGTCGTAGGAATCCCCGAGATCAAAATAAAAAACCAACTCTGCAAACGACTTTCGCAATCCATGATTCTTTATTGTTTCAGGAATATGTTTATTCTGAAGTACAGCCTCTTCCCGGAAAGAAGTGTCATCCGCATTGCTGCGACTGATCCCCAACACCGCAAATTTTTCGGGGAGGTGTTTTTCCTGATACAGGCTAAATAAGGCCGGCATCAGTTTCCGCTCGGTGAGGTCTCCCGAAGCTCCGAATATGATGAGAAGTTGAGGTGATGTTTTATCCATTGTGCAAAATGTCCGCTTTTGACGGGACAGTAATAAGGAAAGATTCTGCAGACCTGAGAACGCCCTGTTTAAGTTGAATTTTTCCCCTATTTTTGACAAATCCCGTACGAATATAGGACATATTTACCGGGGTGAAAAATCAGGTTGCAGACCTTAAACCAAAGCGCCATGCATACAGAGAATACATATGAGTTCGGACTGGTAGGTCTCGGAGTAATGGGCAGAAATTTTATCCTCAATGTTGCGGAAAACGGTTTTAGTGCCCAGGGATATGACCTGATGCCTGAAAAAGCAGAAGCCCTTCGAGAAGAAGGTGTTTCCATTGGCAAAATAGCCGCCACAAGCGACTTGAATGAATTTGTTTCTTCCCTGTCCAGACCGCGCAAGATTATGCTCCTGGTACCTGCGGGGAAGATTGTGGATCAGGTGATTGAAGATCTGCTGCCCAAACTGGAAGAAGGAGATCTTTTAATCGACGGGGGCAATTCCCATTTTCAGGATACCGACCGAAGAGAAGCCTACTTAAAATCCAAAGGGATTTTCTTTATAGGTGCCGGAGTTTCAGGCGGAGCTGAAGGAGCGCGAAAAGGCCCCAGTATCATGCCCGGTGGTGCTGCTGAAGTCTATCCGCATATACAGCCCATATTTGAAGCTGTTGCAGCAAAATATCAGGGGGCGCCCTGTGTAGCCTATCTCGGACCGGGGTCCGCGGGGAACTATGTAAAGATGGTTCACAATGGGATCGAATACGGTCTTATGCAACTCACTGTGGAATGCTACCAACTCCTGGCCGCCCTGGGCGGGTTGACAAATACCGCCCTCAGTGAGGTTTTTGGCCGTTGGAACCAGGGAAGGCTGGAGTCGTTTCTCATAGAAATCTCCTCAGTTATTTTTAGTCAGAAAGACGCGCTGGAAACCGGGGACCTGATCGATAAAATCCTGGATAAAGCGAAGCAAAAAGGGACTGGAAAATGGACTTCTCAGAATGGGATGGATCTGGGAATACCTGTTCCAACCATCGATACCGCCGTGAGTATGCGCGCCATGTCTGCCTTAAAGACCGACCGGGAGACTGCGGACAAGATGTACGAAAAGCCCCGGAGGACTTTGGTAGAGGCAGCCGAACTGGAATCCGCATGCGAACCCGCTATGTATTTTGCTTTTGTAATGACCTACGCCCAGGGGCTGCACCAACTCGCTGAGGCCTCCAGGGAATATGGGTACGGCCTTAATCTGGCCACCATCAGTGAGATATGGAGGGCGGGCTGTATCATACGCGCCCGGGTTCTGGATGATATCGCCACCGCGTATCGGGAACAACCCGAATTGCCTCATTTGCTGTTGTCCGGGGCCTTTGTCCATACGATTTCGGCCTGCGTCCCGGCTGCGCGCATCGTTCTTCAGCATGCGATAGGTAATGGGATTCCCATGCCGGCCCTGGCGGCATCTTTAAGCTATTTTGACGCTTTTACCACGGGTCGGTTGCCTATGAACCTTATTCAGGCCCAACGCGACTATTTTGGCTCTCATACCTACCAGCGTACGGATCGGGACGGGATCTTCCATACGGAGTGGTAAAAACAGGCGTGAACTTAATGCCTCCCGGGCATGGGCGCGGGATGAATACCCCTATTTACTCAGATACATTTTCCTGCGGGAATACAGGTTGTAGAATTCGTCGTCTTTGAGACTTTTGATAAACAATATACTCTCCCCGGTACTCTTCATTTCCGGCCCCAGGTTTTTATTCACCCTGGGGAATTTATTAAAGCTAAAAACCGGTTGCTTGATCGCAAAACCTTCAAGTGACGGATTAAATTTAAAATCAGACAGCTTTTTCTCACCGAGCATGATTTTAGTGGCGTAGTTCACATAGGGCTCCCCATAGGCCTTGGCGATAAAGGGAACGGTACGGGAGGCCCGGGGATTCGCTTCTATAATGTAAACCTGATCGCCTTTGATCGCAAATTGAATGTTTATAAGTCCCACGGTATTGAGTGCCAGCGCAATTTTATGGGTATGATCCTTGATTTGCTGTAAGACGAACTCCCCCAGATTGAACGGCGGCAACGTCGCATTGGAATCTCCCGAGTGTATTCCACAGGGCTCAATATGTTCCATAATGCCTATAATATGTACGTCTTTACCATCGCATATAGCATCTGCCTCCGCTTCGATAGCTCCATCCAGATAGTGGTCGAGTAAGAGTTTGTTATTCGGAATTTTTCGCAGTAAATCCACTACGTGAGATTCGAGTTCCTGTTTGTTGATGACAATTTTCATTCCCTGGCCTCCCAAAACGTAGGACGGGCGCACGAGCAGTGGGAAATTCAATTCATCGGCCAGGGCAAGGGCTTCATCTGCGTTTTCCGCCACCCCAAACTGAGGATAAGGAATATTGTTTTCCTTCAGCAGACGGGAAAAACTCCCCCGGTCTTCCGCCAGATCCAGAGATTCAAAGCTCGTACCCATAATACGAATCCCGTATTTGTCGAGCTTTTCGGCCAGCTTTAACGCCGTCTGACCTCCGAGCTGCACGATAACCCCCTCGGGCTTTTCATGCAGGATGATGTCGTAGATATGTTCCCAGAAAACAGGTTCAAAATACAGCTTGTCGGCCGTGTCAAAATCTGTGGAAACGGTTTCCGGGTTGCAATTGATCATGATGGTCTCATAGCCGCACTCCGAAGCTGCGAGAACTCCGTGAACACAACAGTAATCAAACTCAATCCCCTGTCCGATTCGGTTGGGACCGGAACCGAGGACCACAATTTTTTTGCGATCGGTGACGGCGCTGTCATTAGCGACATACCGTTCTCCTGTGGGCGTTTCGATCTCGGCTTCAAAAGTGGAATAGTAATACGGTGTCATCGCTGTGAACTCGGCCGCACAGGTATCCACCAGTTTATAGACCCTTTTGATTTCCAGAGACATCCGCTTCTGGTGTACTTCACTTTCCCAGCAATCGAGCATGTGAGCGATCTGCCGGTCGGCAAAACCTTTTTGTTTGGCCTCAAGAAGCAATTCCTTGGGCAGGGTTTCTATGGAATGGGTACTGATTTCCTTCTCCAATTGGTAGAGCTCCTCATACTGCCGCAGGAACCACATATCTATCTTTGTGATCTCGTGTATCCGGCTCAGGGGAATACCCAGCTGAATGGCATCGTAAATCACAAATACCCGGTCCCAACTGGCATAGGTGAGTTTCTGAATGATCTGATCGTAATCCTTATAGCCCTTGCCATCGGCTCCGAGACCATTTCGTTTTATCTCCAGGGACTGCGTAGCCTTATGCAGGGCTTCCTGGAAGGAACGGCCAATACCCATAACTTCGCCCACCGATTTCATCTGCAGCCCCAGGGTGCGGTCGGCCCCTTCGAACTTGTCGAAATTCCAGCGCGGGATCTTCACAATCACATAGTCCAGGGTAGGTTCGAAGAGCGCGGACGTCGATTGGGTAATCTGATTTTGCAATTCATCCAGACTATATCCGATAGCGAGTTTAGCGGCCACCTTTGCAATGGGATATCCGGTCGCTTTGGAAGCCAGGGCAGAGGAACGCGAAACCCTGGGGTTGATTTCAATGGCGATAATGTCCTCCTTCTCATCCGGGCTAACAGCAAACTGCACATTACACCCTCCGGCAAAATCCCCGATACTGCGCATCATCTTGATCGCCAGATCGCGCATCCTTTGAAACGTGGTATCCGAAAGGGTCATGGCAGGAGCCACGGTTATCGAATCCCCGGTATGAATCCCCATGGGGTCCATATTCTCAATGGTACAAATAATGACCACATTGTCATTCTTGTCCCGAAGGAGTTCCAATTCGTATTCCTTCCATCCCATCATCGCTTTGTCGATCATCACCTCATGTATAGGCGATACCTCCAAACCATGGCTTAAATGTTCGTCGAAGTCTGCAGGGTCATGAACGATTGCCGCTCCTGCCCCACCAAGGGTATAACTCGCCCGAATAACCAGTGGAAAACCGAATTCCTGAGCGATTTCCTTACCCTGAAGAAAGGATGTAGCCGTGGATTGAGGCGCCATCTTCACTCCAATACGGGTCATGAGCTCGCGAAATTTTTCGCGATCCTCCGTAATATTAATCGCGTCGATGTCCACCCCGATGATCTGTATGCCAAAGTCATCCCATATCCCTTTTTCACCGGCTTCTATACAGAGGTTCAACGCTGTTTGTCCCCCCATAGTGGGAAGCACAGCATCGATATTCGGGTGTTTTTTAAGGACCTCAATAATGGATTTTGTATTCAACGGCAAAAGGTAAATATGATCCGCCATTGAAGGATCCGTCATGATAGTCGCAGGGTTACTGTTGATCAGTACGGTTTCGATTCCGTCCTCTCTCAAGGAGCGGAGTGCCTGTGAACCGGAGTAGTCAAACTCGCAGGCCTGGCCAATAATTATGGGGCCTGATCCTATGATCAGAATGGATTTGAGATCTTTTCTTTTAGGCATGCTGGGAGGGATTAATAGTTTTTAGGCAAAAAAAAGGTGCTACTTTCAACAAGTAACACCTGATTTATTTCTGAAAATGGGTAGACCATTATTTTTTGTGTCTCGGCTCAGAGGATACACTAATTTTCTTACGACCTTTAGCTCTTCTGCGTGCCAAAACCTTGCGGCCATTGGCCGAAGACATACGCTCGCGGAAACCGTGTTTGTTTCTGCGTTTTCTTTTTGACGGCTGAAATGTTCTTTTCATGATGAAGCGCTTTTTGGCTCATTTAAATCGCTCAATTCCCTGAGCAAAATCTGGGCGCAAATATACGAAGACTTTTGGCTTTCCCAAATTGGAATAAATTTTTTTTAGAATTGTTTTTACTACTTTTGTCCCTGCTTTTTTTAAGGCGAACTTCTAATGGAGAAAACCCTTTACAGACTGCTGATTTTTATATGTTTCCCAGGGGTGCTTTCGGCACAGAATACCCTGGGGTACGAGCTCCGTAGAGGTGACGTTTTTACCATTGAACAAAAAGCGGAGCAACATATTACTCAAAGTCTTGACGATACCAGTCATGAACTGACCAATCGGGTTTCCGGGGTTATTCAATTTCGGGTGATGGAGCAGAACGACAGTACGTACCTCCTGGAGTTTATGTTTCAGGATCTTATTTTTAAGATCGAAAGCAGCCTGCAGGGTGTTCTCTTCGATGTACATGCCGGAGAACCTAAGGCCGGAGATACTCAGGCCGCCATTTTCAATGCTTTGCTCAATATGCCCGTTCAAATGAAGTTGAGCCGGCAGGGAAAAATCCTGGAGGTCGTCGGAGGGGAGCAGATGATTTCGAAAGTATTGGAACAATCGGGCTTGCCTGAAGGGTTTTCCCGCAGTGTTATGAAAAAATCACTCGAGCAGCAATACGGTTCCGAAGCCCTGGCGGAAAGTTATGAGCAAATGACCTATTTCTACCCTGAGAAACCCGTTCGCAGCAATGACCATTGGTCCAATCGTTTTGAGGGCAAGCTCGAAGCCCGGAATACCTGGAAGTTGGACAGTCTTACCACAACACGCACCTATATCAGTGGGGAGGCCGGTATCGTCATGAAAACCGACGAACCTTCCAATAGCATGCGTCTTGAAGGGAAACAACAGACCACCCTAATCGCCGACCGAAAGACCGGGTTCATCCGTGAGATGACCGTCCGGAGCGATGCGGAGGGAATTTCAACTGCTGCTCAAATGGGTGCTGTAGAAATCCCAACGACCATAAATTCAATAGTCACATACCGTTTAATAGCTCAAAAACATGTTCAATAAAAATATTAAACTCATCCTCGCATTTGCCATTATCGCCCTGGCCGGGTATCAATTTGTTCAGGGGGAAATTGGAAACGGCATCTTCCTGATATTGCTTTCTCTGATCTTCGTGTTTCTGTATTTCCGCAATGAACTGATTCTTTTGTCTTTCTTACGCATGCGGAAGCAGGATCTGGATGGGACCGAAAAATGGTTGGAAAAGATCAAGAATCCAGAAGGGGCCCTTACTACTAAACAACAGGGGTATTACAACTATCTGTACGGCATTATTTATTCCCAGAAAAATCTGACCCAGGCAGAAAAATTCTTTCGCAAAGCCCTGAAACTCGGATTGAATATGGATTATGATGTGGCCATGGCCAAACTGAGTCTGGCCGGGATCGCCATGCAAAAAAGGCGTAAAAGGGAAGCGACCACACTGCTTCAGGAAGCCAAAAAACTGGATAAAAACAACATGCTGGGCGAGCAGATTAAAATGATGCAACAGCAGTTGAAAAAGATTTAAGGCCTAAAGGAGTTCAGGCGGGAGCCTTGTCTTCATTTAAATGCGGGATTGCCCCCCACCCCTAAATCAAAAGATACTCCTTCAAACTGCAAAAGGCAATCAGGTCCCTTTTTCAAAATTTCCCGGGATCCGTTTCACGCCTATCCTCCAAAACGTTTTTTGAGTTCGGCCTCGACGCGGACGACAGGGAGAAAAGCAAATACAATTACCGCACCCAGTGCCAAACCAACTGCCAGTATCTCAGTAAGGGGCAACCAGGCTCCTCCAATGCCAAAGACGAAAAGGATCGCGCCACTTCGAATCATCTCACGACCGGCAAGTACCTGGGCAAAATCCCATTGTTCCTGCCCCTTCATGGAACTGCTTGTGCGATATCCGTACCACCAGTTTATCGATTTGGGGGGATACGTTTTCAGGATATATCCCGATAAAGCAAAAAGGAGTCCGGTCAGGGTAAGGGTAATGGTCAGAGGATTGTACAAAAGACCTGGCATACCTTATGGATCATTCTTCAGGGGACCGTCAGACTGCAAAAAGCTACAATATGCGCACAGACAGTTCGATTAAGGTCCTACCTTGTAGTAGCCCTTCATGGGGATTGAAATCTGATACTTTTTGCCGGAAGCGTTGTTCAGGTGCGGCTCCCTCAGCCAGGGGTTGTGTCTTTTTAAGATTTTATAGCTGATCCCATAGTTCTGCGCAAAGCTGGCAAAGCTGCTCACAGCAGTATCTACCTCTACCTGAAAAGTGGGTACGTTCTGGTAAAAATCTTCCT
>CAKZOC010000225.1 GCA_937136025.1 uncultured Bacteroidota bacterium | reverse complement strand
GTAGAAAATACGGCACGGTTTATAATGCCAGCGGAAATAAGGGACTGGCCATTACCCTGAAAAGCGGCAGTCGCTATGTCATTGGGACCCAGAATTCCGAAGGTATCACAAAGGTATTGAGGACTTTAGGTAAGATTTAACCCCTTTCTAAATAAAAGACATTCTCCGCTTTTTGGATTCGGTTTCTGCGTACATTTATGGGTGATTTAATAACTGCTCCAACCACCGTAAATGGGATCCAATATCAATATGCTGGACGGGGTGCACCCCTCGCTAATTCGTCTTACAAGGGATGTTCAGACCCTTAGCGAAGCCGTTCGCAACCCCGAACTTTCCACCTCCGACAGGCTGGAATCCTTCGAAGACATCATGAACCTGGAAGTCGGAGATACTGCGCTCACCCGCCTGAGGAATCTGGAACGGGAACAAGGGTTGAGACAACTTTATATCAAATACGAAGGGGATAACCCGACGGGTACACAGAAAGACCGGATTGCCTTTGCCCAGGTATACGATGCCCTCCGGCGGGGATTTGGGACCATAGCTTTGGCCACCTGTGGGAATTATGGTGTGGCCGTGGCATTTGCCTCCTATCTGGCGGGAATCCGATGCCGGGTCTATATTCCCGAGTCCTATCATACGGAACGCGTGCGCGAAATGCTCGAATACCAGGCGGAAGTAGTCCGCCTTCCGGGTTCTTATGAAGATGTGGTGATTGCTTCCAGTCGGGAGGCCCATATTGAAGAATATTACGATGCCAACCCAGGAGGGAGCAATACGCCCTTGCAGCTTAAAGCATATTCCGAAATTGCCTTTGAAATTTATGACTCTCTGAGGGACGCCCCAAAATATGTGGCCTGCCCCGTATCTAATGGAACCCTGCTGGCAGGTGTTTATCGCGGTTTTGTCAACCTGTATAAAAGGGGGAAAACATCCAGAATCCCACAGTTTGTTGCAGGCTCCTCCAGCAATAAAAATCCTGTTGTGAGTTCTTTTAATAAGGGTCTTGCGCATTGCACAGATCTGGATCCTTCAAAGATTCGGGAAACAGAAATTAATGAACCTCTGATTAACTGGCACAGTTTTGACGGGGACGAGGCGCTTTCTGCCCTGACACAATCCAAAGGTGCCGCGGCTCATATCAGTGATCAGAAAATGAAAAAAATGAGCTCCTATCTTTTAAAGAACGATGGCATTAAGGTCTTACCCGCAGCAACAGCCGGACTGATTGCCTTATTGGAATTGCATAACAAACAGCCCCTGGAACCGGACCGCTTTGTAGCTGTGGTGACGGCCAGGCACTAACCAACTTGCTTTTACGAAAATGGATAGCAATGCAATAAAAATTTAACCTATGACAAAGCCTATTGACGGAAATGCCCTGGTCTATGCACAGGATGCCTTTAACACTCCAATTGGTAAAACAGCCCATGGCCTGGTCCGATTTACCGAACGTTATAAGGTCCTGGGGGTGCTCGACAACCGATTTCCCAATGAGGATGCCGGAGCGGTGCTGGACGGTAAACCAAACGGTATCCCCTTTTTCCCTACCCTGGAAAAAGCCCTGGAGGCTTTGGGAAATCAATCGGTGCAGTATTTGGTGATCGGCATTGCACCGGATGGAGGTCGATTACCCGAAGCTGCCAGGAGTGTTGTTAAAAACGCTCTGAAACTCGGAATTCACGTGGATAGCGGACTCCATGATTTTCTCTATAAGGACCCTGAGCTGGTTCGCCTCGCCGAAGAAAACCATGCACAACTCCGGGATATTCGCCGTACTCCGGAGCGGGAAGAACTCCACTTTTTCAGTGGGAAAATAGAAAAGGTAGATGCGCTGAAAATAGCAGTTCTTGGGACAGATTCTGCTGTGGGGAAGCGAACAACCGCCTGGATTTTGGTCCATGCCTTCCGGAAAGCCGGATTAACGGCCGAAATGGTCGGCACGGGTCAGACCGCTTGGTTGCAAGGTGCCAAATACAGCATGGTCATGGACAGCTGTATCAATGATTTTGTCTCGGGAGAAATCGAACATGCGGTTTACCAGGCATGGGAAAAGGAGTCTCCCGACCTGATTGTTATCGAAGGTCAGGGAAGCCTGATGAATCCGGCCTACCCGGGAGGTTTCGAAATCCTCGCTGCCGGGCGCCCGGATTATATAATACTTCAGCACGCCCCGAAACGCAAGGAATACGATGGTTTTCCCGGCTACCCTTTACATCCGCTACCCATGCAAATTCAGGCTATAGAGCTCCTTTCAGGTAAAAAGGTTATCGCCATTACCGTAAATCATGAAGACATGGCCTCAGAGGAAATCATCCCGGTTTGTCAGGCGATTCAGGCCGAAACGGGTCTGCCTGCCTTTGATGTCCTTACACAAGGGGCTGAAGCATTGACTCAATTGGTAAAGACTTACCTCAAATGAGTCAGCTTAAAGACTTTCTGGTCATTGATACCCTGCGCATGGGAAACCTTAAGGTAGAACCCAAAAGAGTAAGGGCTACCTATACCATAACAAAACCCGATGGTACCTCCAGCGAAAAAGAATTGGTGTATTCCTATGAACATGCCTTCTTTGACCCGCACATGAGAAACGACTGGAACCTTGCCAGCATGATGCTCGCTCAGGTGGCTCTCAATTATGGCTTATTCTGTAAAAACCTTATTCTCGAAGGTGTTTTTGATGCGGTGGACCGCAGTTTCCTGAGCCGAATGCTCGAGAATACAAGCCGCGAAATTCTTACCAATAAGCTTCTCATTGATAATCCCTTTTTAAAACCGGCTTTTCAGGATTTGGAAATAGTGCCTCAAAAAAAATATACCCAGGCAAACCTTATCTTTAAAACCATAAATGGCTTCATTCCCGAAGCGGATACGAACTATCCCGCCCCTGATTACTCCCACTACGCCATACTGAGCAGTGGTGGAAAAGACAGTTTGCTCACCTATGGGCTGGTCCGTGAACTGGGTGTTGCCCATCCCGTTTTTATCAATGAAGCGGGCAGGCATTGGTTCACGGCGGTTAATGCACACCGCTATTTCAGGGAGACCGAACCGAACACGGTAAAACCCTGGTGCAATAGTGACCGCATATTTAACTGGATGTTGAAACATTTTGAATTCATCCGGGAAGACTACTCCGGAATACCGGCAGATATGTACCCCATACGACTGTGGACGGTTGCAGTTTTCTTGTTTGGTGTCCTGCCCATTGCCCTTAAAAAAGGAGTGGGAAACGTCCTCATCGGAAATGAATACGACAGTACGATCACGGGTTGGACTCAGGGAATCCGACATTACGCCGGTCTTTATGATCAAAGCTGGTATTTTGACAATACCCTTACGGAA
>CAKZOC010000224.1 GCA_937136025.1 uncultured Bacteroidota bacterium | reverse complement strand
TTCCAGCCCTTCTTCACGACCAAGCCTACCGGACAGGGCACCGGGCTGGGCCTGAGTCTGAGTTATGACATTATAAAGGCACATGGAGGGACTTTAGAAGTGGAGTCCGAAGAAGGTAAAGGCACCGAGTTTATCATTAAATTACCTGTTGCATGAGCAGTGAGATTCGCAAGCATAATACTTCAGCACGTTCGGCGTATGAGCAGATGATCGGGGTCATGCTGGACTTCCATGACGAAAAAGCACTTCTGGATGTGATACAGCCTGATGTCATAGGTTATGGAACGGCCGAACATGAATTTATGAAGACGTGCCAGGATGTACAGAAGATGGCCCGGATACAATCGGAGCAGCTCAAAGGAAAGGGGTTTGAGCGTGTGCGCAAGCCGATTGCGGAAAGATATTTCGCCGACGGGAATATATGCCTGATCCTGGAAGAGTTTGAACTCACCATACCCGAGATGAATCACCACTTCCTTCTGAGGCTCTCCTCCATGCTGGAAAAAAAAGACGGCAAATGGATGGTTACCCATTTCCACGGCTCCACTCCGGATTCGGATATCGCGGAGGAAGAAGCCTTTCCCATGGAAGGGCTGCGGAAAAAAAACCAGGAACTCGAAGCCAAAATAAAGGAACGCACCCGCGACCTGGAGATCGAGGCAGCCCTGGAACGCACCCGAACCCAAAGCATGCTCATGCAGCATTCGAGTGAACTCAATACGGTTTCCAAGGTATTTCACGAGCAGTTAATGCTCCTGGGAATCGACTCGGAGTTTTCCTTTGTCTGGCTGCCCGATGAATCACGGAAAGATCATTTATTCTGGACGACCTGGGCGGAAACGAAACAAGGCAATACAACTTTTCACAGCAATACTGTATCGTATCCCCTGAACCTGTCAGACCCTTATAACGCTGCCTGTATTGCCGATTGGGAAAGTGGGGTATCCGTCCATGAGCACTTTGTCTCCCGGGATAATATCGTGGATTTTTTCGCCTCCTGGCAAGAATTGCTGGAAGGGGCTTCTCACCTGAAAGCCGAATTTTTCCCGGAGGGTATATACTACACTGAGGCCTTCATGAAGTACGGGTGCTTCGGCATCGACATCAGAAGGTCCCTGACCGATGAGGAAAAATCAATCCTGCACCGGTTTGCTATTGAATTCGAGCGGACCTATACGCGCTTCCTCGACCTTCAGAAGGCAGAAGCACAGGCCTGGGAAGCCCAGGTCGAGGCCTCCCTGGAGCGTCTCAGATCCGCTTCTATGGCCATGCAGAAAACGGAGGATATCTCCGGGGTGACCATTGTCTTCCTGGATCAGCTAAAGGAATTAAATTTGAATTTCATCCAGGCATGGATCAATGTTTTCCACCTGGAAGAGAAATTCTATGACATCTGGTTTTCACCTCTGGAAGGCGTTTACAGCGAACCCGCGCATTTCCAGTTGCCAAGTGTCCTCTTTGAAGACACCACTTTTAAGTCCTGGAAAGCCGGCAATACCTTTTCGCGCCTCTCATTGCATTCTAAGGATGAAGTCGATGCCCTGGTTCAGGCCTGTGATGAGGCCACAGCTTCAACTTATTTCAGCCACTTCCAAAAGGAACTTAAATTGGAAAAGCTTGAATTCGTGGATGCGAACTACAAATACGGCACTATTAGTATCTCCTCACGTGAGAAGGCCTCAGAAAAGGAAGAAGATGTCCTTCACCGTTTTGCCAAAGTCTTTGAGCAGACCTATACCCGCTTCCTGGACCTTCAGAAAGCAGAAGCTCAGGCCCGGGAAGCCCGGATTGAGACGGCCCTGGAGAAAGTCCGTACCTATACCATGGGCATGCGCTCCAGCGAAGACCTCTCGGAGGTGGCTTCTGTGATGTTCGAACAAATGAAGGAACTGGGCGGGGATTTGTTCGCTTTTGGTGTTGTGCTGTGTTCAAAAGAGAAGAATATAGTGGAACAGTGGCACAGCCTGGCAGACAAGGGAATGATCTCCCCCTTCCAGGTACCCGTAGACCTGGATTACATCCATCGATACCGCTATGAGCAGTGGAAGGCTGGGAAGGACCTTTTTTCCATAGAGATTCCCGAGGACTACATTCAGGAACATTTTGATAAAATGTATACCCTGCCTTCCTTTAAAAAAGCCATGGAAGAGGTGGAAGCAAAGGGTTTTGATATAACGACGCCTACCTGGGAACTGGATTACGGCGCCTCTTTTTCCCACGGCTATTTACTGGTTTCATCCCTGGCTCCTTTTGAGGAAAGCCATATTTTCCCTCGCTTTGCGAAAGTCTTTGAACAGGCATACACCCGGTTTCTGGACCTCCAAAAGGCAGAAGCCCAGGCGCGGGAAGCGCACATTGAAACTGCATTGGAGCGCGTCAGGTCGCGATCCATGGCCATGCAAAACAGCGAAGAACTGAAAGAAGTGATTCGGGTTATTTTTGATCAGCTGGCGCTCCTGGACATCAACGCGGAACATGCGGGTATCGTGGTCGATTATGAACCTAAAAAAGACTGGCATTTTTGGGTTGCCGATACACAGGATATTCCAGCGAAGATTACAGTCCCGTATCTCGGCCTGGTCTGGGACGGGCAGTTCACTGAAGCGAAAGCGGAAGGCAGGGATTTCTTTACGACCCAACTGGATTTTGAAGAAAAGAACAGCTTTTATGAACAGCTGCTGCCCCACATTGAGGGATTGACCCAAAAGGCACGGGATTTTTATTTGAGTTGTCCCGGACTGGCCGCATCAACCGTCATCCGAAGGGATATCGGCCTCTACATCGAGAACTTCTCCGGTATTCCCTATACGGAAGAGGAAAATTCAATCCTGATGCGCTTGGGCGGGGTTTTCCAGCAGACCTATACCCGGTTCCTCGACCTGAAAAAAGCAGAGGCGCAGGCCCGTGAGGCACAGATCGAAACTGCATTGGAAAGAGTCAGATCAAGGACTATGGGTATGCAGAACAGTGATGAACTTCGCGAAGTGGTGCTTCTTATCAATGAGCAGTTACAGCAGTTACAATTTGAATCCAAGGCCTGCAATATCATCATTTTGGACAAGGAGACCGGCGATGCGAATTACTGGGTATCGGGGTTTACAAAAGACATCTATCCTGTTAGCTATCATGTTCCCTATCTGGATCATCCCTACTATGACGCGTTGCTGGCCCCCTGGAAAAAGGGTGAACCTTATGTGGTTTATAAATACCACGGAGCTCAAAAAAGGAATTTTGACAAACGCTTCTTTTCAGAGACCGGTTTTAAAGATGTACCTGCCGAGGCCAAGGAAGCAATGATGAGCCTCCCTGAGGTAACCCTCTCGACGGCATACTTTGCCAATGGGGCCATTCAGGTACTCGGCCCGGAAGCCCTTGAAGATGAAAAAGCGCTCATTCTCCAGCGCTTTGCGAAAGTATTTGACCAAACCTACACGCGCTTTCTCGACTTGAAGAAAGCTGAAATCCAGGCCCGTGAAGCTCAGATCGAGTTAGGGCTGGAAAAGGTAAGGACCAGAGCCATGGCGATGCAGCGGTCCTCAGAGCTGTCAGATCTGGTGAACATCGTTTTCGAGGAATTGACCAAGCTCGATTTTGCGCTGAACTGGTGTATGATCAATATCATAGATGCCCC
>CAKZOC010000223.1 GCA_937136025.1 uncultured Bacteroidota bacterium | reverse complement strand
AAGATGCTGTAATATCTGCATTGTAATCCGCCGTGTTCAGATTATTGTTCCAGGTAAAGGAGCGAACGGCGGTTCCACCATTCCCACTAAAACTGGCGTCGATATCTCCGTTAAAATCAGAACGGTCACCGACGGTAAAATCCGAGTCATTCGCTTGTAGCAAAGTGCCGTTAACGGTTACCCTGGCAAAGGAATCGTCGTCCTTACTGCACGCTACAAACATTACCAAAACAGGGATTAATATTCCTGTTTTCAGGATCTTTAGGACATTGGTGTTAGAGAAATTCACAGGTTTCATAACATGGATTTATTTAAGATTTGTAGGTATAAAACAACCTAACGGATAAAAATCCTTTTTTAATTTCAATTTTTCTATAGAAATACGGAGATAACCTGCTTATTCCTAGGTTTTTGGGGAGATTCGGAAAAACTAAACGAAGCGTATTCCTGGTGGCTTGACTACTTTTTAATGGCTGGGTTGATTGAGGCCTGATTGTTTGAGCAGGGGTGTTTCAGACATAAAAAAATACCGCCCTGAAAGGCGGTATTTTTTTTAACAAAGCGGTTGATGGCGTTTAGAAGCGTATAGCTATATCCTGATCCCCGGTCCCCACTTCAAAGCTGACCGAATCAAAACTCGGCGGTCCCATACTCATGTCATTCCCGCTCATCCCATAAGGTTCATCGGGCATGCCATTGGGCTGGTAATCCATTTGCTGATTGCTATTCAGGTCGTGGAGTACAGATACCCCATAGGTTCCCGGGGCTACGTTGTCAAAGGTAAAGGTCATAACACCCTTTTGGGCTTGGGCTTTGTAATCGGCTACTCCACGCCCTTTCATAAACGTATTCTGAGTGTGTAGGGCAGCGAGGATATCTCCCTGATCGTTCAGGACATTTTCCAGGGTGATGGTCAGGGTTATCCCTTTCGGGCTTTCTTCTTGCGCCCAACCGAGGGCTACAGTCATCATAAAGAATAAAATAAGTGATTTCATGGTGGTGTGTTTTTAGTTACTGGAGCAAATATCCCACAGGCCGGTGCCTGTTCCAATATCGGAAGACCGAAGTGTCGAATCTCGGGGATGAATTGAAAGGGTCGTGCGGGATACTCAGTCGAGTGTTGCCCATGTTTTTTCGATCAGGGCTTTGGTGGCCCGGATCCCTTCAGCTTCGGAAAGGCGGTCTCCCTCATACTCAATTCCGATATAGCCGGTGAAACCTGAATCCTTTACACTTTGGAGCAGGGCTTTATAGGGAAGCCGGGTCTCCGCTCCATTCGCGTCGAAATCATAGGATTTGGCGCTCACTCCTTTAGCATAGGGGAGCATTTGCTGAAGTCCTTTAACCGGGTCGTAGGAATCGGTACAGCTCCCGTCCTTAGTACCACCCCATTCTTTATTGAGGCACCAGTTCCCGAAATCGGGCAAGGTTCCTAAATAAGGGTTATTCACGGCCTCAATGATACGGGTCATAAACCCGGCATCTGAAGTGTGCAACCCATGATTTTCGACCAGAATGTGGATGTCAGCCTCAGAACCTGCTTCTGCAAGGGTGCCTAAACCGTCAATAAGCGCTTCCTGCAATGCCATGCGATCACCTTTGCCAAAGGCATTCACCCGGATGGCCCCGCAACCCAGTCTCCGGGCGGCTTCAATCCAGCTGCGGTGCCGGTCCACGGCCCGGGTTCGCTCAAGTTTTTTGGCAGCTCCCAACTCACCCTCCCCGTCGACCATGATCAACAAGTTTTGAATACCCTCGGCATTTGTATCTCTTCTCAAATTATCCCAAAAAGAGGCGTTACGCAATTCAGCGGTATAAAATTCATTGACGTATTCCACGGCTGAGATCCCAAATTCTTTTTTTGCCACCATAGGAAAGTTGACAGCCTTGAGGTCTCCACGCTCCAGCGCGCGATGCAACGACCATTGCGCAAGCGATATTCTCGGCCCCACATTCGCACCTGTCAAAGCCGGAGTAGCCGCTTTAATATCGGTAAGGAGCGGAAGGGCAAGGGCCACGCCCCCGAGCGCGGATTGTTTGATAAACGTTCTTCTGGAAGTCATATTCAGGAAGGATGGGCAGGGGACTCCTGCGGTTTATTGACGATCTCCACGATCCAATAAATAAATTGCCCCAATCCGGAGGTGAAAATAAAGAGCAGAATCCAAAGGATCAGTAGATTGTTCTCCCGGAGGTTCGGATTATAGGCTGCGTGGACGATATAATAAACCAGGCTGGCCATGGAAATCAGGAAGATGGTGCTAAACGTAAATACCAAAACACCCACACCTCCGAACACAGATACGGGATCGGGCTTACCCCCCCCTTGCGGAATGGTCGTAAGAATAGCTATCAGGAAAACAGCATAGCCTACAAAAATCAGTATGAGCGATACGAAAGGGGCAAGGGCAAAAAAGGCCTGCCAGAATTTACTTTTGAGCACAGGATTCGGTTTTTAATAAAGATACAGAATGGAATCACTCGAATCAAGTCCCGGATTGATCTTTTATCGCTTTGGCAATGGCATTTGAGGAACCTCCCCGGGCCTCGAGTTCCTCAATAATTTTCGGATGGTCCTGGGTTCTGCCCTGTGAGAGTTTAAAGGCCGCATCCAAGCGGGTTACCCGGATTTCAAATCCGACAATACCCCGGACCTGCGCCAGGGTGGCCGGGGACATTTGGTGGAGGGAAACAGGTTTTTCAGAATCCGATTCGTATTTATCTACCAGGGTATGAAGTGCCTCCCAGAGCTCCTCTTCTGTTTGGGTGCGATAGGCCCCTTTAAGATGTACCGCCATGTAATTCCATGTAGGCACTTCTTCTTCCGCGTACCAGGAAGAGGAGACGTAAGCGTGGGGCCCATTGAAAATACAGAGGACTTCATCCCCCTCAGCGATATGGCGCCATTGCGGATTGGCACGGGCAAAATGACCTCTGAGTAAAAGGGTCTGATCACCTTTTTCAACGAGTTCCAGGGGCAAGTGTGTAGCCTCGGGCCCTTGAGGTCCGGCACTTACGAGAATACCGAAGGCATTTTCTTCAAGGAATTTTCGAATTTCCGCAGGATTCTCATTTCGGTAGGCAGGTGGGATGTACATAGCAACACAGTTCAGGACTCTAAAAATACGATTCGGCCCGGAATTTCAACAGTTCAGAAAAAGATTCCCGAATGACTTTGGGGTAAGCCCTAGCTTTATGCCTTTTATCTGCACAGCGCATCGGGGCCAAAAGCTGGGCATGGGGCTGGAATCCAAAAGGGAGTACCGCTCAGATTTCGCTACATTTAACCTTTGAGAAGATCGTTTTAATGAAATCAGTACTCAGACATTTTTCCAGTGCCACCCTTATAGGCGTGGTTCTCTTTATCATCTTTCAGGTCATTTACTTTTTCAATGGCCGAAATCTGGTTATTGACGAGACTTTTTGGAGCGGGCTGCTGGATCATATGATTTTTTCATGGCTGATCTATATGGCGAATGCGCTGCTGATTTCTTATTTGTTAAATCGGTTTGGGATGAAGTTGTTCACCGGCAAACTTCTGGCAATGAGTGTTTTGGGGAATATCATGGTCTCCCTGATCGCTATTTTTATGGCCCGAAGCATTATTAGTCTGGGGTTGAGGGGGAATGATTTCACGACCTTTTTAAAAGGGGAATCGATCGAGTATTATCTGAATACCTCTATCCTTGCCGTATGTATTTCTGGAATTTTCTATGCTTTTTTCTATTATAAACACAGGCAGGAAACCAAAGTCAAAGAACAAAAGATTATTGCGGGAACTGCTTCAGCGCAATTTGACGCCCTTAAAAATCAACTGGACCCGCATTTCCTCTTTAACAGCCTGAATGTACTTACGAGTCTTATCGAAGAAGATCCCGACCAGGCCCAACGCTTTACCACGGCCCTTTCAAAAGTGTACCGTTACGTCCTTGAGCAAAAGAATAAAGAATTGGTGCCTGTAGATGAGGAATTTGCCTTTGCCCGAACCTATGTGAGGCTCTTAAAAATGCGTTTTGAAGAGGGGATTCATTTTGAGATACCCGAAAAAAGCGCTGATCCGGATGCCAAAATCGTTCCGCTCTCCCTGCAGTTATTATTGGAGAATGCCGTCAAGCACAATGTGGTCACCCCAGAGCGGCCCTTACATATTCAGGTTACGGAGGAAGATGGCTGTGTTGTGGTGACCAACAATCTCCAGGAAAAAAAGGTCATCACCAAATCGAGTGGGGTAGGTTTGCAGAATATCCTTAAGCGGTATTCGCTGCTCTCCCAGCGGCAGGTGAGTATTGAAAAGGATAAAAGTACGTTCCGCGTAGCGATACCCATTCTCCGTCGCCAGGTGTCAAAATATCCGTCCCAGAACGAGTATATCGAAGACAAACGTTATGAAAAGGCCCGGGAAAAGGTGGAGGCCATTAAAAGTTTTTACGGAAATCTGGGCAGTTATATGATCGTCATTCCTTTTTTGGCCTGGCTGAACTGGCAAACCACCAGCTTTGCCTTTCCATGGGTGATTTTTCCGGCCATGGGATGGGGTTTCGGCCTCTTAATGCACGGGATGGAAGCTCATGGCTATAACCCCTTATGGGGCAAGCGGTGGGAGGAACGAAAGGTCAGGGAGCTGATGGAAAAAGAGGATTTCTGAGTGCGAGGATAACAGTTCAGTCGGAGAATCCGACGACTGGGTCTTCTGTTTTTTGAAAAGGCCGCGCGATATGGGACTTTTGAGGTATTAAAAATCAACCTCATGAAAACACAAGAAAAACACGAGCAATTTTTACGCGCCAAAGAACGCGTGGATGCGATCAAAGACTTTTACGGATGTCTGCTTTCGTATTGTATTGTGATCCCATTCCTGGCCTGGCTGAACTGGCAAACCACCAGCTTTGCCTTTCCATGGGTGATATTTCCCGCCATTGGATGGGGCTTCGGTCTCCTCATGCAAGGAATGGCGGCCTACGGCTATAACCCTTTATGGGGCAAACGTTGGGAGGAACGGAAGATTCGGGAATTCATGGCGGCAGACGATAATGGCTCATCCTTATAAAGAAAATATGAAAACAATAGAAGACAACACTATGGAAACTCGGGAATCGAAATACTTAAGGGCCAAAGAGCGGGTTGAGGAGCTAAAAAAGTTTTATGGCAACTTAACAGCCTATGTTTTTGTGATATCCCTGCTGGCGGTAATCAACTACCTGACCAATGATTGGCGCTACATGTGGTTCCTCTGGGCAGCATTTGGTTGGGGAATCGGTTTGTTTTTCCACGCCTTCAGGACTTTCGGATGGAATCCATTTTTCTCCAGAGACTGGGAAGATCGCAAAATCAGGGAGTATATGGAGGAAGAACAAAAAAGCAATTCCCGCTGGGAATAACAAAAAGCTACGACTATGGAAGACTTAAATATTCTTGAAAAACGAAAACGCGCCAAGAAGCGGGTAGACGAACTCAAAGGTTTCTACATACATCTGTTGGTGTACTTAATTATCAACACCTTTATCATTGTGGTCATTTTTATGTCTCAGGCCGATAAAGAAAACTTTACCCTGCACTGGTATAACTTTTCAACGGCTATTTTCTGGGGTCTGGGACTTCTGATACACGCCATGGTCACCTTCAGGTTAAATCCATTTTTTGGAAAATCCTGGGAAGACCGGATGATTCAGAAGTACATGGAAGAAGACCGCAAGGAATCCGAACGGTTCAAATAAGGTTTCGCTCCGGTTTTGCAGGAAAAGCCTTATCGTTTAAGTATACTAACTCACAGGGATGAAAGCACTGATTATAGAAGATGAAAAACCCTCCGCCAGACGGTTGAGCCGCCTCCTGGAGGCCCGTAATATTGAGGTATGTCACATGTTACACTCCGTGGCGGAGTCCATTGCCTGGTTTAATGCCAATACACCTCCTGACCTCATTTTTCTCGACATCCAGCTCTCGGATGGCCTTTCTTTCGAGATTTTTGATCAGGTAGCGGTCCGCAGCCCCATTATTTTCACGACCGCATATGACGAATACGCCCTGCAGGCATTTAAGCTGAACAGTATTGATTATTTATTAAAGCCCATTGATGAAGAAGAACTCGAAGCGGCGCTTACGAAATACCGCACTTTAGGGGTCAACAATGCTGAGGTTCGAATCGATTTCGAGGACATTCGCAAATTACTGGTCAATCCGGTAGAGCGGGAGTACAAAAACAGATTTACCGCCCGGGTAGGGCAACATATTAAAATCATTCCTACAGACGAAGTCGAATGTTTTTACAGTGAGAATAAAGGGACGTATGCAGCCACTATCGAAGGACGTTCTTACCTTCTCGACACCACTCTTGAACAATTGGAAGAAGAACTTTCACCCGAACAATTCTTTCGGGTAAGCAGGAAGTTTTATGTGCAGGTCAACCATATCGCAGACATCATTGCCTACTCAAATTCCCGCCTGAAAGTAAAGCTGAACCGCTTTAATGAACAGGAAATAATCGTCAGCAGGGAGCGTGTAAAGGACTTCAAGCTATGGTTAGAATAATAGCTTTTAATATACTGATAAATAAATTATTAACAATCAGTATAGATAAAAACTATAACCGCTTTTTAGGCTAATCTACCCGATTTTCATCAAAAGAAGATGGAAGAAGCTTGGGGATAAGACTTATAAAAATGGGCAGCAGTACGACCCCTCCGGGCAACAGGAAAATGGCCAGGGAAGGAACGCTTTTAAAGATGTCGAGCAATTGTTTTTGCACCTTCTTTTTCTCCTCAGCACTCAATTCCCGAACTGTGGATTTCGATAACAGCAGCATCAGTTCTTTACTTTGGGATAACTCTTTTCTGAGACGTTTGCTGTTTCTGCTAATGAGTCGATCCACCATTCGCGCCATACTTTCATAATACTGTGACCCCGGGACAGCCTCCCTGAGGAAATAGACCTCCTTGCTGTGCAACCTGAAAAAGGAATAAATATCTCTCAAAGCCCCTGCGATCTCTCTTTTGTGGAAACCCAGGGCTGTACCCTGTTTAAGTACATACCGTTGCTGGCGGGTATCCATTCTATCCTGCTCAAGAACTGTAAGCGCAGCTATATCCAGGAAGTACTGGGCTGCGTCCGTCCCCCTGTAGTGCTCCAGGAGGTTTTTGAAGTCTTTAAAGGATCCGGGATGTCGTACTTTTAAATATGTGCGTGAATTTTCAAAGGCATCCCTCAGCTTTTTTCGACTCTCAGTGGGGGATTCCGAATCCAGAGAGTGGTAGATGATATTGATCACCACCGATTCTAACTCCCCGGCATACTGTTTTAACTGTACCTCTCCTCTGAGAAACGCCCGGTAGGCCAGAATATCTATGGGAAGTAAGACATTGGTAATCATTGAGTTAAATGTACGACTCAGCATAGGTTCTCCCAAATACACCCTCGAATCCAGGATTTTTTCGAGTTGCACGCTGGTCTTGCCGCTTCTCAAGATCTTCTGAAGCAGGTTCGGTTGGCCGAGTTCGAGTTCCTTGTAGAACTGACGCACGCTGCTTAAAAACTCGGGGTAGGAGGCTTCAGGATAGATGAGGCGATGGCTGCAATAGAGGCCTGTGAGTACATTCACCTTGGCTTTTTCATCTTGAGAAAGAGGGTAGGAGGGTCTTATAAACCCAGGGATTCCGACATTAATCCCATACATAAACCCGCAGGAGCGCAAGTCGGCATCAAGGGCACGCAAATCCCGGTATGGGATGGGCTCTGCCGCCCGGAGCGCTCCAAATTTATCTATCCAGCCGGGAGCCGAAGGATTCATGTTTTACTGAGTTAGGCTTCCAAAAATAGATGAAAAAAGAATACGGAATCTCCTTTTTCGTTAAAGGCAAGGGGGGTGAATGCATCCCGGAGGTAGGATATTTCTGTCAAAAATGCACTTTTCATAGCAAAAAATGACCCTTTAATCGGTATTCTAGTATTTTTTAGCAGTTGATAGGGGATCGCGATAACTTATTTTTACCCCATCAGTCGCATGGATTACCTGGTGGGTTGGATGTATGCATTTCTTCAGGCAAGGACAAGCATCTGGTTTAAGAACACTAAATACTATGGTATGGAACTATTTTTATTTTTTCTCTGGATTGCATTTATGGGTTTCCTGGGCGTAAGGTTGTACCTCGCGCATCAATCGCTCAAACGTGCCAAAAAAAAACCGACTCCTTAAAGAGTCGGTTATGTTAGGTGCCATGGCTGTTTATTCTATAATTCCCGTACAGCTAATCCTGGGTCCTGCAGCCCCACTGGGCTGAGATGTGAAATCATCTGATCCCTGGTGGACGATTACTGCCTTTCCGAGAATATCTTTGTTGGGATCTCCGCAACCTATACACCAGGCGTCCGTTTCAAAGCTGACTTCTGCACTGCCATCTTCATTGGCCAGGAAGTTCCCGATATCTCCTTTGTGAAACCCTCCGGCATCTCCCCACTTTCCATGTGGTTCTGCGGTAGGATTCCAGTGCCCTCCCGTCGAGGTTCCATCGGCTGCCGAACAATCTGCTTTATCATGGATGTGGATGGCGTGTTCTCCCGGGCTAAGGCCAGAAAATGTGGCGCTCATAGCAACCATACCATCTTTTTCCACAAAGTTCACCATGCCCTGTACGTTGCTGTCGCTCTTAGGTTCCATCTGGAAGGAGACAACGGTTTCCTCTACTTCTTCAACAGCGATTTCGACTGCCTCTTCCATATCATCGGAAACTTGTTCGACGTCTTTTTTGGTCTCCTTACAACTGAGCCCCAGGCTTAACGCCAGGGCCATTAAAATTATACTCGATTTTTTCATTGATTTTAGTTTAATGAGCTCAAAAGATACGCAATAAACTGATGGTTGTCAATTAGGAGCGCTTCCTGGTGGCCTGGACAGATCATTGCTGCCTGAGTTGTGTCTTGATCTGTGTGGTTGAATGAAGCGTGCGGTGTACCGGACACCGGTCTGCTATTTCGAGTAAACGCTTCCTCTGATTCTCCTCCAGAGGCCCGGACAGGGCTACCTCCCGGTGGAAGGTGTCTATTTTGGCGCCCGGACTGTCTTCACATGCTTCACAGTCCAGAGCGTGCTGTTTGCTGTACGAAGTATGGGTCTCAACGGACTCAAGGGGCCAACCTTTGCGACGGGCATACATCTGTAACGTCATGGAAGTACAGGCCGAGAGACTCGCTGAGAGCAATTCATACGGAGAGGGTCCGAAGTCCTGCCCCCCGAAATCTTCGGGCTCATCGGCGGTCAGATAGTGATTCCCAACCTTCATTTCTGTGGTAAACCCATCATCCCTATCGAGGCTGGCAACCACCTGGTGATCCGTCATCAGGGGGGGAGCTTCCGGTCCGTTAACATAGCGTTTGGCCCATGCACCAACGACACTTCCCACGTATCTTGAATCTTCGCCCGAACTCAGCAAGTGGTCCGCTCCATCAAGGCTGATAAAGCTTTTTGGGTGCCTGGCAGCCTGGTAGATTTCCTCGGCATTTTTTATCCCGACAATCTTGTCCTGGGGAGAATGAAGGATGAGCAGGGCACGGTCGAGTTTTCGGGTCACATCGGGCAGCTTATGGGACTGAAGGTCCTTGAGAAACTGTTCCTGAATGGTGAATCCCCGACCGCCTATCTGTACCTCTGCCTTTCCCTGAAGGCGGATTTCTTCCAGGCTGTTGCGCAGCAGTTTGGTTACATGCTCCGGATCTGAGGGGGCTCCCAATGTAGCCACAGCGCGTATGGCCGGGATCTGTGCTGCAGCAAAGATCACCGCAGCACCCCCCAGGGAATGCCCGATAATCAGGGTAGGTGCCCTATAGGTGTTCGCCAGAAAATCTGATGCCGCTTTGAGGTCTGAAATATTCGCGGAAAAGTTGGTTTCCTCAAAATCCCCATCACTTTCACCCAGGCCCGTAAAGTCAAATCGCAATACGCCAAAACCCTCCTTTGCAAGGGCCTTACTAATGTTGCGGACCGCAACGAGGTTTTTGCTACAGGTAAAACAATGTGCAAATAGTGCAAAGTTATGCGGGTGTCTGTCGGGTGGAAAGGACAAGCGACCCGTTAACTGATCTCCGTTTTCATTTTCGAAATGTACTTTCTGCGTGCTCATGAGTCGGTGGGTTTCCCACTAATATCGTCAAAAGCACGCGAAAACTTACCTGAATCCCTGCTAGTTTACGGGTTGCTTCCCGAAAATATTGCGAAGGTCCGGGTTGTAAAACAGCGCCAGTTGCAGACGGTCAAAATTAGTAGTCCTGAAGTGGTTTTTTAAATAACCGATTTGAATACTGCTATTTTCCGTGATGCGAACCCCCAGAGCTGCATAAAGTCTGTTTTGGTCAAATAGATTGTCCTGCAGATTAATAAATATCTCATCATAGAAGTTGATGAAAAAAGTGTCCGTTAGCGGCAGGGTCAATTGCAATCGGTATCGTGCCCTATGGCGGGTGTCATTCTCCCCCTGATTATTTATAAAGCGTTGTTCCAGACGATAGCGGTGTTCAAAACTAAATTCCCACACTTTATTGGTCAGGATAAATTGCTGAAAAATCCGGTTTTCTGAGATTTGATTTCCTGCAAACGGCACTCCCTGTGTGGGGATATCTTCAAAGGTCGGGTCCGTATCGATATAGGCATAGCCCAGGGTAGCGATGACTCCTTTGTCTATATGATAGTTTATTCCGGTCCGAAGGAGGAGCTGGTTAAAATTGCGATCCACTTCATATAAGCGCCATTGAGCTTCGGTGTGAAGGCTCCAGCGTTCCGCAAACCGGTTCATTCCAAAATACATATACCAGGCTCCCAACTCTTCTTCACCTGTTTCCTGAGCGTTAAGACTGCCCGGCCCACTTACGAGAAGGGTCAGAAGGGTTAAAACCAGGCCTGCGGAATTCGCTATGTTTTTCTTAAAGGGATATCTTCCCATATCTATTGGAGATTATTCCGATTGAATCTCAGTGCCTTCCAGGGCATCGTCTTTAATTGGAATACCCTGGTCCTTCTTTAAATGAACGTTGAGGAATTCCAGAATTTGACTATACCCCTCTATCTGATTCTCCTTTTTCAAAAAACCATGACCTTCATCTTCAAAGAGCACATATTCCACCGGCACTCCGTTTTGACGCACTCCGGCGACGATTTCATCCGATTCTACCTGCAGCACCCTGGGATCCTTGGCTCCCTGGAGCACCATCAAAGGTTTGGTTACGCGCTCGGTATGAAAGAGGGGAGAAATCGCTTCCAGCCTCACGGAGTCTGCACTGTAAGGATCACCTAGCTCCTTATACAGGGCTATCCTGGAAGATTCCCACCAGGCAGGAATAGAGCGAAGTGTACGGATCCAGTTGGTCACTCCAAAAATGTTGACGCCCACATCGAACTCTTCAGGTGCAAAAGTGAGTGCTGCCATGGTCATATACCCCCCGTAAGATCCTCCGATAATACCAATCTTTGACCCGTCAATTCCGGGTTGCGTGGCCAGCCAGTCCTTTCCGGCAATACAGTCTTTGAGATCTTTGTCCCCGTGGTTCAGGTCGTCCATCTTATAAAAAGTTTTCCCATAACCGGAACTCCCCCGGTTGTTAACCGCAAGCACCGCATATCCATGGTTTACAAGGTATTGAATGAGTGGGTTGAAGCCCTGTCTGGACTGCCCTCCCGGACCTCCATGAACCCATACCAGGGCGGGCACCGGTTCCGATTCGCTGGTCTGGTGAGGCCGGTAATAAATGGCCGGGATTTCCAGACCATCAAAGGAGGCATAGCGGATCACTTCGGCTTTCACCAGATCGGCTGCGGCAATCTCCGGATTCAACACGTCTGAAAGCTGTGTAACCTGTCCGGTTTCCAGATTGTACACATAGAGATTGGAAGGGCTATTGGACCCTCCTGCATAAAAACGCATCAGAGTTTCATCCATAGAAAACCCAACGTTATTGACATCCATCCCCTCAATAGCGGGTAACTCCAAAGGTTTACCGGTGGCTACCTCAATCACCTCAATGGCGTTCTTGGCATCTTCATTGGAATAGGTTACCCGATACGTACCCTTGTCGGTAAAATAGCTTCCCGAAATGTCCCATTCCTTTTCCGCTACCTTTTCACGTAAACCTGTGGAAATATTGTAGGACATCAGGTATGCAAATTCCCCTCCATCGTCCGTGGTGTAGAGTAAGGCACTGTCATCCGGAGTGAAGTCCTCGGCTGAATTTGACGAAAGATTCTCGTTTATTTTTGTCAGTTTCCCCGAAGAAATCTCATAGAGAAAAAGGTCGCTGTCATTGGTGTTTATCGACTTCCCCAAAGCGAGGTAGGCTTCATTTTTGGTAATGGCCTGCAGGGTGTAGCCCTCCTCATTCTGAAAGATCAGCTCCGGAGTCAGCGACTCCACATCCATCTTATAGAGGTCATTGTAGCGCTTATCCCGCTGGTTGGAAGCAAAGAAGAAGGATTTTTTATCGTCAGACCACCTGTAAAAAAGCGAACGTGCGCCCTCCCAGGGTGTCAGGTCCTGATAGCTCCCGTCTTCGTCCATCAGGTATATATGGTAGATTTCATTCCCATTGTCGTCCATCCGGAAGAGTTTCCGGCTGTCTTCAGGGAAATATGAAATGGCGAATACCGAAGCGCTGTCAGAGGCTGTTACCGGGATCAGGGCACCACCACCGGTCGGTACGGTGTACATATTGTAAATGCCGGATCGATTACTGGAAACTAACAGGTTGGAATTATCAGGAGCGAAGCTTCCGCCTCCGACATTTTCATTATCCATCATCTGCTCAATAGTATAGGAAGCAGGCACTATGGCTGTCTCCGTTTTTTCGCTTTCTTTCTTGCAACCTATAAACAGTAGCGTTGCAGCGAGTACCCAAAAGAAATTTTTCATATCTGTAAAGTTCGTTTTTAACACCGGATTCGAATTATTTTTCAAGACTAAAGGTTTCTGTTTCTTTAAAGGGCGAGAGGTCCAAACCTTCCATCTCGGCCTGATAGGATTTCCAGTCGTTGGCAAAAAAGGCATTGGTCTCAGCCAGTGCGTTTTTCAAATCGCGCTCGGCGTACTCAATCAATCGCTCCTCGGTAGAGGTCATACCATCAGGGCGACTTTGCACATAGCCATACGCATTGTAAATCCGCCGGGTCACGGTCATTTCCGGATTGCGCGTAATGCCCTGACGCTTATCTTCCTTTCCAATATACGCAGCGAGAAGGGAGTCGATTTCAGTGGTGATTTCCTTAGAAGCCTTTATCTGAGCCTCGTACTTTTCTTTATCCAGGGCTTTTAAGTCTTTGGCATAGGTCTCTGCAACCTTTTTACTCTCTACGAGTTGTTTCACCGCATCGGCGGAGGTCTGCAAGTATGTATCCAGCTTTTTGGCGTGGGTGTACCGGGCCTCTATTGCCGCGGGGCTCACGTCCAGCCGCGGATCGGATTCCACAACCAGCTGGGTTTCGTCCTTCACCTCCCCAAGGCTGACAACTACCCGATACGTACCGGGCCGGACGTCAACTCCTCCCGGTTCCCTGTTGCGTTTCTGTACGGTACGTGAAGGCCGGTCGGGTCCTGCTTCATCCAGGCGCCAGTATACCCGGTGCAAACCGGCAGAGTCTGGTGTTTTGTACTTCAGGGTCCGGATCAACCGGTCCTGCTCGTAGATTCGGACGAAGACGCTGTCCTTTGAGGCAGCCCCATCCTTTCGGTTTTTTTCAGCTTCTTCTTCCGGGTCTTCCGGCATTTCTTCCTCCGCCTTGTCCCCGTTCGTTTTTTGTTTTGAAGCAGGGGCCCCTTCTTTGAGGAAATACGTAATCATGGCCCCCCGGCTCCGATTGGTGCCATTAAAGATCGCATCCGCTCCGAACCTTGTGCCGCTGGCTTGCTGGCTTGCCGCCAGGTAGGCTGTTGGTGGGGTGAAAACACTGATGTCCTTCGAAAGAATATCGGAGTCTGATGCCATGGCTCTTAAGGGGCGGATATCATCGAGTACCCAGGCCGCGCGACCGAAAGTGCCAATGACCAAATCCTGTTCTCTCGGATGTATTACCAGATCTTTTGTAGATACCGTAGGAAATCCGTGTGTCCATTTCTGCCAGGTACCGGCAGCGTCCAGGGAAAGATACAGGCCGTCATCCGTACCCATAAACATCAAATTCGGGTTTTCAGGATCCTCTATTATGGAGAGGACATAACTCTCGGTGTCTTCCTCATCAACGATACGCTCCCACGACTTGCCGTAATTTCGGGTGCGATAGGCATAGGGCGTATAATTGTGACGGCGGTAGTCATTAGCCACCAGAAGGGCTTCCCCTTTTTTCGTCTGTGAAGCCCGAATTTGAGGAATCCAGCTTCCCGCGGGCAGGCCTTTAATATTGGCCGTTACCTCTGTCCAGGTTTGCCCGCCATCCTGGGTGTAGTGCACCCTTCCATCATCCGAGCCCACCCAAAGCATATCTTTTTCAACCGGGGAGGGTTCAATAACCAGAATCGTGCAGTGGTTCTCGGCTCCGGTGGCATCCATGGTGAGGCCACCGCTGTCGCTTTGTTTTTGTTTCTCCGGGTCATTAGTGGTCAGATCGGGAGAGATGACTTCCCAGGTCAGCCCTTTATCCGTACTCTTATGAACAAACTGACTTCCGAAATACACGGTTTTGGAATCAAAAGGGTCCTGCCCGATTCCGGCATTCCAGTTAAATCGCAATTCTGTGTCGGCATCAGGAGGTGTTGGTCTGACGCTGTAATCATTTCCGGTCATCCAGTCGTATCGGCGCACAAAACCCTGCTGACTCATGGCGTATCCGTACCTGGAATCCTCCAGATCGGGAACGACGTCAAAACCATCTCCAAAGGCGATTTCCTGCCAGTAGGAATTGCGTATCCCCTGGGCGCGCCACACATAAGCGGGCCCCCTCCAGGATCCGTTATCCTGCATACCTCCATAGACATTGTATGGAAATTCATTATCCACGCTGATGTGGTAAAACTGTCCTACGGGCAAGTTCCCGATAAAACGCCAGGTGCGTCCCCCATCGCGGGTAATATTGAGACCTCCATCATTCCCGTCGATCATAAACTTACCATCGGCCGGATGGATCCACCAGGCATGGTGATCCGGGTGTACCCCATTGTCAACACCATAAGCAGGCATGAGTTGTTCAAAATTCTTTCCTCCGTCCTCGGATACATTCACGTTGGTAAATACGGAATAGACCCGATTTTCGTTTTGGGGATCGACAAAAATGTCGGAGTAGTAAAAAGGGCGGTCTCCGATATCGTTCTTATCGTTGATCTTCTTCCAGGTAAATCCTCCGTCCTCAGACTTGTAAAGTGCATTTTTTTTAGCTTCTATAAGGGCATAGATCATTTCCGGATTGCCCGGAGCAATTGCAAGTCCGATTCTTCCAAGGTCTCCTTTGGGAAGCCCGTCTTTTTCACCCAGGGCTTTCCAGGTTTTACCTCCGTCATGAGTCATATGGAGTCCGCTGCCTTTTCCACCGGATTTAAAAAACCAGGGATCGCGCTTATGTTCCCAAAGCGCTACGAGCAATTTATTGGGATTCGTCGGGTCCATGACCATGTCGGCCACCCCGGTGTTGTTATTTGCGTAGAGAATTTTTTCCCAGGTCTGCCCGGCATCGGTCGTTTTATAGAGCCCGCGTTCAGGATGCGCTCCCCAGGGAGAGCCTATCGCCCCTACGTATACGGTGTTCTGATCATTGGGGTCAATGATAATTCGATGGATGTGACGGGTTTCTTCCAACCCCATGAGCTCCCAGCTTCGTCCTGCATCCAGGGAGCGGTATACGCCGAAACCTCCATTGAGTGAATTCCTTGGATTCCCCTCTCCGGTCCCGACCCATACGACAGAAGGATTGGCCTGATGAACCGCTACCGCCCCTATGGAGGAGGTCGATTCCTTATCAAAAACAGGCTCCCATTTAATCCCTCCGGAAGTAGACTTCCATAAACCTCCTGAGGCGGTACCTGCATACATGATATCCGGCTCACTGGAGACCACATCAATCGCCGTGACACGGCCGCTCATACCTCCCGGCCCGATATTTCTGGGCTTGAGATCGCCGGCGAGTTTCATATTGAAATTTTGGGGGAACAGAGAAGCCGATACAAAGAGTATCAGCAGGGGGAGAAATCGCTTCATAAATCGTTTGCGTTAGTTTGCGGCTAAAGGTAGCAAAATCGGTTTTTTGGTTTCTTAAAAGGATGTTAAGGGAGTTGTGAAGCCAGGGGTACTTTATCGAATTCAGGGATTTATTCAGGTGTTGTGGGCGGCAGTTTAAGCCCTGCAAGACCCGTCAGGTGCCAGTTGGGGGATTTATGGTATCTTTAAGTAGGATTAAATGACCTGTGGGTCCATTTTATAAACAGTATAAAGACCTCATGTAATGAAGGGAATCATCTACCCGGGAATGCTACTTTGTTTTTTATGCATTTTTGGTTTTGAGTCCTCAAAGGGTCCAAAAGATCAAAAAGCCCCGGTTAAGGTAAAATTGGTAACTACTCATGGTGAAATAGTTCTGAAGCTCTATGATGAAACCCCGCTACATCGGGATAATTTTATCAAAATCATACGCGATACCGTACTTGATGGCGTCTTGTTTCACCGGGTCATTGAAGAATTTATGATTCAGGGCGGAGATACGGAAAGTAAATACGCCCTACCCGGGGATACTCTGGGAAGTGCAGATTTACCGTATTCCGTGGAGGCTGAGATCCGGCCTGAACTCTTTCATAAGAAAGGGGTCATTGCCGCCGCCAGGGGAAATACCCCGGATCGGGTATCCAGCAGCACTCAATTTTATATCGTTCAGGGAAAAATTTTGAATGACAGTTTACTGGATCGGGCCGAGACCCGGATTAATGGATGGCTCGCTGAGTATTACATTAAACGTGAGCCGCAATATAAAGCGAAACTTGATTCGTTGAATACCGCCATAGATGAAGAGGATATGGATACTTTTGACCGTATTAATTCGGAATTTGAGATTCTTGCCAGGGACTTTAAAAATTTTGTACTAAACTGCGGCTTTCTAAATGATAAAAAGTATCAAGCCTAAAATCGTAATTCTTCAGAAGAGCCAGCAAAGAAATACCACATGAGTTATGCAGCTCTGAACTCATACTATAAACGTACATAACAGGTTAACAACTCTTTTGAGTGCTAATTCCAACTTCTTCGGAGAATTAGACCAAACTGATGTGGCACCTTATGCTTTTTATCATTTGGACAGCCGACTGGTATCATTCTCACACTATGTGTTTAGATGTGCATCTACACCTGAATGCCTTGGATTCACCTTTAACCAGGCTTCAAATGAGTGCCAACTCTCATCAGTTTCACTTTCAACAGCGGAGCCTGAAGTTGAGACAACAGCCATTTCTGGTCCTAGAAGTTGTAATATCTGGTCAGAATGGACAGAATGGGGAGCTTGTGTGGATGGCAGGAATGGAAGGCAAAAGTATTGCATTTCAACTGTTGATGGAAGGAGGAGAAAGACAAGTGTATGTGGGAAACCAGTGCGGGAAAGAGCTGATTGTGGTAGGAACATTATATAATATCGAAGAAACAGGTATTAGTTGTAAATAATTAAAGTTGTGTTAATGTGTAAAATAAAAAAAGGTTTTCTTTTTTTTTAATTCTCATTTTTGACATAATTAACCAAGT
>CAKZOC010000222.1 GCA_937136025.1 uncultured Bacteroidota bacterium | reverse complement strand
CTACCGTTACATTCTCCGGTTCTGAGACCCGGGTCAGCAGCCGCTCGATCACGCCATCTGCGGAGAGCCTTGCCGGTGCGTAGACAAACTCGAACGTCTTCTTACCCAATGGATGGTCAATCGTCAGCGCTTCACTGCTGCTATCAAGGATCAAAACTGTGTGAACACCTTCTGCGTCATGTATCGACACAGCTCTTTCGGCAAGTTGATCCCGCGCACTGTCCAGACTTTTATCCAGTGCTTTGCGTAAATCCTCGATCGCATGAATCACATTGTATGCATCAATGAACAAATAACGCTTGGCTGACACATCAGTAACAGAATGCTTCTCAATGGATCAGGTCAAGCCATCATGCCCGGCGCACTTCTCAGCCAGAATCAAGGAGACCTAAAGGATTACAAAAATGCCAACTTGATATCTTCCCGCCTGTAGGCCTTCACCACTGACTCTTCAAGTTCTTCATACGAACGTCCATTGAGCAGAATTTTAGTCGCGGCTTCCGGACTTTCACCCGCTTCAATGGCACGCAGATAATCATAGAGCAGCCTGGGCTTCCTCTCTTCGTCAAGATCAAGATGACAGAACTAATAGTACAAAACAAATGCGGATAAATAGTTTGAAGAAACACTTCGAGCGCCTTTGGCCAAAGCCTGATTCCACTCAATCAGACTCATGTTCATCAGAACTTCAAGTTTCCTAAGACTTGGGTAACCCCGACGAAAAACCTCATCCACCTCAAACCGATCAAAGCGAAAAGCGCCCCGTTCATAAGGAACATGCTCTATATATTCGGCAATGCCCTCGGAAGCCCAGATAGGCAAATCATCCAACCAATCGTGAGTAACCTGATGCGTGATTTCGTGCGCGAGCACATTAATTTGTTTGCTCTCATCTATAGTGTAAGCGCTTGATGTTTTCTTGACGCCCAGATGACGCAAAGGCACCATGATTTTACGACTTTCCGGAAAATATACACCGGCTGAATTAGGTATACCTCCCGCAGCTATATACTGCCCTTCAGTTTCAAATATCTGGGTAAGAAAAAACGTATTCTCAGGAATTTCAGGATTTAACTTCAGCGGCAATTCAGATACTGCCAGCAAAGTAGATTCAAAAATTTGACTAAACTCCCGCACCACCCTGCGTGCCAGTTTCACATTGGAATGAAACTCAAAATGGGGCGTTCGATAGATATATTCATCCGTTTCATTATCCTCACGAACAATCTCAATATCGTAATTGTCCGGCTTGAGTTTTCGAGGCCATCTGCCAATCGTCCCGGTTTCGGAAAGCGGCTCGGCTTCAGCCTGCTCACGATTCAGCCATGCATGAATAAAAACAGCATCTTCCGGAATCAGCTGGTCAATATTCAGAGTAAACCTACGCCCGTCAGAACACCGCTGGATTGTCACTGTGGAATCGGATGCCTCAATAATTTCGGCCTCAAGTGTGCGACCATCCATGCTGGTAAACGTATGTGTAGCATTAAGTTTGAGGAACAATAAACCAATAAAAACGCAACCAACAAGAAATGCCTTACCGGACAAAACAGAAGATCGTGCAACAGCCATTACTCAAACGGATCCAATAAAAACACTTCACCACAGTAGAGACATTTCGAGTGACGCTTGCTATTCATGCGATCGCACTTCACACATCGGACTGCAGTCGTTTTAGCTTTCTTGCCATCAAACTTGCCATCCCTGAGATCAATTTCGGAAATCAATTCAATCAGGTCCGCTTCCTGCAAATGAGTCTCCTTCTTCAGGATTTCCCAAAGCGCCTCTGCAATCAGTTCGAGCTTATTCACCCGCAATTCAAGATCGCGCAAATTTGACTCACTATTGAAACTCCGCCTTGGCGGCACAGCGTGCGAATTGTTAAAAAGATCAGCGTCAGAAAATGACATGGTTGTTTGGGTTAGAGGTTTATAACGTATCGTATAATTAATTATCCATGTCCACACAAAAATACTTCCGGGCAGATTCGAACAGTCATTTGCGGCTCACTCAGGCCCAGCATTTATCATCGCTTTAGTGTAGATTATGGACTTGTATAGGATACTATTCCGGAAAAGATTCCCGCTATTGAAAGAACAGATCACTCAAATCATCGAAACTAAAACCAGGCAAGATATGAACAACCCTCTGTTACGCTTGCTCCACTATGTGATACGCCTCTAACGTGAAAGTAAAAGTATGAATAAAAAACGTCTTAGGATCGTTAATGATGTGACCATGTGGTTTCTGTTCTGCTTCATGTTTGGAACAGGTGCCCTCATGCACTATCGACTTGTTCCCGGCTCTAAAGGTGGGCAAGGATTGAGCCTTCTGGGAATGTCCAGGCACGAGTGGGGTGAATACCATTTGGGAGCCGGTTATCTATTTCTGGCATTACTGTGTGTCCACCTGGCTCTCAACTTTTCATTTATTAAAAACGCAATAGCAAAGAGAACTCACTGGAGATACATTTTGATACTGAGTGGCGGCCTAATGATTGTAGCATTTTTTCTCTTCGCGCCTGTTTCAAAGGAAACGCATGATCGGAAACGAGGTAGAAAAAATGCAAATGAAACCCAAGCAGAATCCCGAATAAATAGGTCACCACAATCTTTCGAAAAATCACCTTTTCTATGCCTTGGGATTGGTTCCGTCTTTCCTCTCAAGGGGTTATGGTAAATGTCGTGTTTAGCTCCATGTCGAAGTAATACAAAATTATTTTTCTCTATTTTGTGACTTCGCTATTTCGAAAATTAAATCCGTTCGACGATTTCAATTCACCGTAAGATAATTTAGTAATTAAGCAATTAAATTAATGCTTTATAGTATCAGCCCACCAAAACAAAGTTTCCATGTTGAGCTATTCAATTTTTAATACAAATTTATATCTAGTCATTTTTCTGCGATATAGAAAAACATAATCATGTATATATTTTTCCAATTGAATACCAGCTTCAAAAATATAACTGGTAAATTATTTTTCACCCTATACTCCAATCAAAATAATTTCTGCCACCTTGTACCAATCGCCGAATACTCTGATTTTGAAGTTTGTTATGCTTGTCCAAAAAAATACCCTAACCTTTTAATCCTTTACCGCCAGAATTATTTTTTAGGCATGCTGGAGTCGATCGCCTACCGGCTCATGGTCGCGGCGCTCATAGGGATTTAAAATGTTGCTCTTTACCAAAATTTCAAAAGAGGACTTATACGTCCATCTGGGCGGTAAAGGGTTAATCTACTCATTCCATGGCACCATGACTGCCCTACTGGGGCTAAGTACTGTAATTTGAGAACCACTGTTTTAGAGTCTCAATAAAAGAACGTGGATATGGGGTTTAAAGAGAGCGAAAATGTATCATGTTTAAAAGGAAATGGAGCTTGTGCGTAGAAAAGGGACATTTTCCGACGGTAGAGTCTTGAGTGTCTCTGAGCGAGATCCTGCTGGAACTGACCGGCGGACCCGCCTGGCCGACCCCGGAAGGTGGAACCTCATGAAAAGCCTGACCATCGCCGCCATCCAGACCCACCCCCGGTTTGGCCGCCGCCACGACAACCTGGCCCTGGCCCTGGATCTGATCCCGGCCAGCTGCGATCTGGCGGTCCTGCCCGAGCTGTTCAGCACCGGCTACCAGTTCACCTCTCGTGAAGAAGCCCTGGCCATGGCCGACCGGGCCGCGAGTGAGGGCGAGGTGCCCGTGGGCGCCGTGGTGGAACTGGACGGGAAGATCATCGGACGGGGCCACAACCGCCCCATCAGCGCCCAGGACCCCACCAACGACGTGCAAGTGGCGTACCTGATTAAAACATACGAAAGGATCAAACAGCCCGATTCCTGGGTCCGTTGGGTGGAGACTCAGTGCGCGAAGAATCCCCCTCCGGTGGTACAGGAACTGGCGAACGACGCCGTCGCACTCGCCAACCAAGACTGTCTCGTGTCCTACGGAAGGACAACATGGATCCAGGAG
>CAKZOC010000221.1 GCA_937136025.1 uncultured Bacteroidota bacterium | reverse complement strand
GGGACTTAAGACCACTCTTGTTGAGCGCTATTTTCCCAATACGCCCAGTCGTATTGAGGGAATCGGCTTGTACGAACTGGAACGGGAAATTGCCCTTCGCCATCAGAAGGCCTTTGGCAATCCGGATATCCCGGGGGATATGGAACTGGAAATTGGCGGGGACTACCGCTGGCGCCGAAATGGAGAAAAACATCAATTTAACCCCTTAAGTGTTGCTCTGCTCCAAAAAGCAGTACGTATGGGGGAACCGGAGACTTATAAAGACTTCGCCCGCATGATCAACGAGCAATCCGAGCAACTGATGACCCTCAGGGGGATGTTCGAATTCACCAATCTGGATCCGATCCCCCTGGAAGAGGTGGAGCCCTGGACTGAACTGGTCAAACGTTTTAAGACCGGAGCCATGTCCTATGGCTCAATCAGCAAAGAGGCCCACGAGAACCTGGCTATTGCCATGAACCGAATCGGTGGCAGGAGTAATTCGGGGGAAGGAGGGGAAGATCCACAGCGTTTTTACCGCGCCCATGATGGAGATTGGCGCAATAGCGCCATCAAGCAAGTGGCCTCGGGACGTTTTGGGGTCACCTCCAACTACCTGACCCATGCCGCCGAAATACAGATTAAAATGGCACAAGGAGCCAAACCCGGGGAAGGGGGACAACTCCCGGGATCCAAAGTAAATCCCGAGATCGCACGAACGCGGAACTCCACACCTTATGTGGGGTTAATCTCACCCCCACCACACCACGACATCTACTCTATTGAAGATCTTTCCCAACTGATTTACGATCTGAAGTCCGCCAATCGCGATGCCCGGATCAACGTAAAACTGGTATCCGAAGTGGGCGTGGGAACCATTGCAGCCGGGGTGACCAAGGCTATGGCCGACGTCATTCTGATATCCGGCCATGACGGGGGTACCGGAGCTTCTCCACTAACCTCCCTGAAACACGCCGGGCTGCCTTGGGAGCTGGGTATTGCCGAAGCCCAGCAGACCCTGGTACTCAATGACCTGAGAAACCGAGTGGTCCTGGAGTGCGATGGTCAGTTAAAGACCGGGCGGGATGTGGCCGTTGCATGCCTTCTGGGTGCTGAAGAATTCGGATTTGCCACGGCTCCCCTGGTAGCTTCTGGTTGTGTGATGATGCGGGTTTGCCATCTCAATACCTGTCCTGTGGGCATTGCCACCCAGGATCCTGAACTGCGAAAAAAATTCGAAGGCAAGCCTGAACATGTAGTAAACTATATGTACTTCGTTGCCGAAGAACTCCGTGAGATCATGGCGAGCCTCGGATTCCGGACCCTGAACGAAATGGTGGGTCAGGTAGGGAAACTGGACCGCAACAAGGCCCTGGATCACTACAAGGCCCACGGAATAGATCTCAGTCCTATCCTTCATAAAATACCCGTTCCTCTTAACACCCCTGTTTACAATACTGGATGACATGCGTACGCGCTGTCCGCGGTTGCTGTTAAAGCATGCACAGCAACAGCTTTTGTGACTGGCGGCTCTCTGCACCTGAGGGCACCTAAGAAGGTGT
>CAKZOC010000220.1 GCA_937136025.1 uncultured Bacteroidota bacterium | reverse complement strand
GGTTGGATCCATATTCAACCACCTCCCGCTTGGACAGGGTGGAAAAGGGCCTGATGACTTCCAGGGAAGAAGCAAGAGCCAGATTGATGGCGGTCATCATCGCCTGGTAAAACTCGTCAGAATTGTCCGAGAACGGGTTGCCCTTCAGCGGTGCCAGGGCGATCGTACGGACCCCGTTTTCAGAACACCAGACACCAACCTTGGACAATAGCAGCAGGTTTCGTCCCGGCAGGTACACGGCGTCGTCTGCTGTGGAATCATCGGGCACGCCCTCGCCGCGCGGGCTTGTGTCAGGCGCAACGAGCATCAGGCCCAGCTCTGCCGCGTAGCGCTGAGCGCCACTCTTGGCCATGAAGTTTTCTTCAGTGCAGGTCAGGCCCGAAAGGTACCACAGGACCGGCACCGGGCCATCCTCGGCCTCAAAGCTGGCCGGGGGAACCGGGATGACTTCCACGGAGGAAATCGCATTTCCATCCAGCCCTTTGAGCAGGTCCAGAATTTCACTCTGCGACAATTGAACCTTTCGGTCGTTGAGATACACGGTGGCCGTCTGACCCCGGATTTCGAGATTGTCCTGTACCGTGACCACCCCCGGGGCATTGCGCAGAATATCCCAGGTGCTCCCCTCGCTGATCACCGTATTCTCCACATTGAAAACGACCCGGTCTGCCTGTCGTTCAATGGTCGGTCGCTGGCCCGTGACGACCACTTCGTCCAGGTTCTCCGCTTCTTCTTCCATAATCAGGGCACCAATGCGAATATCGGACCGGACCTCCAGGGGTACCAACACCGATTTATACCCAAAATAGGTCGCCTGTAAAAAATAGAGGTCTTCCTCAATTTCCCTGAGGGTGAAGCGGCCGATATCATCTGCGGAAGTCCCCTTTATCTGGGCGCTGTCCTGGGCCCTGAGCAACAAAACATTGGCAAGGGGGAGGGGAATCCCATCTGTATCCTTTACGGACCCGGAGATTTGAAAGGTTTGGCTGGTTAGCACAAGGGGGAACAACCCTAAAAGAAGGAGTATTTTGAGCTTCACGTTTTGAATGGCCAGGCTTAAATCTATAACATTTTTCCTACAAAAAATTGCGTTCCGGCCTATTTATAGCAAGAACCCCCTTTGGAATCGGCTGACGCCAAAGGCCTGAACTAAAAATCCTGAAGGGAATTACCGTCCTTTGCCTTCCCTGCTAAAATGCGATTTTAGCACGCACCGCCTCCCCGTTCCGGGTGACGATTACCGTAGTCTCATCCCCCGTTTCAAAGACCGAGAGGGCGCGCATATAGCTCATCATGTCGGTAACCGTGCTGTCCCCCAGCTGTACGACGATGTCGCCTTTTTGAAGGCCTGCTTTCTGAGCGGGTTTGTCCTCGCTTACCCCATCGATACGCATCCCTTCTCCTGAGAACAGGTAGTCCGGAATGACCCCCATGGCCACCTTAAATCGGGGCACCTCTTCGCTTTCGTTTTTTGTGGTCCTGAATGCCACTTCCTCCTGGGCTTCCATCTCCCGGGTGATGTCCATAATATAGCCGGCGATGAGATCCATCCCCTCGTAATTGAGCAGTTCGGCATCGTCAGAAGGCTTGTGATAATCCTCGTGCTGCCCGGTAAAGAAATGCAGTACGGGAATGTCCTGCAGGTAAAACGACGTATGGTCGGAAGGGCCCACGCCCGATTCACTCAGCACGAGTTCAAATCCGGGGTTCAGGGAATTCAGGATTTGGGGCCATACCGGGGTGGTCCCGGTGCCACTCACCGATAAGGTTTTCTCCTCCCGGAGCCGCCCCACCATGTCTAAATTGATCATGTAAGGAACCTGGTCGAGGCTCAGGGCAGGGTTCTTGGCAAAGTAATTCGACCCCAAAAGGCCCATTTCCTCTCCTGAGAAGAACACAATCAGGTAGTTGTCGCGGGCGTCCGGGCGCTCTTTGAGCATTTTGGCCAACTTCAGCAGGACGGCCACCCCGCTGGCATTGTCATCCGCCCCATTGTGAATGGCGGGTTCTCCTCTGTACAAAGAGCCTTCCCCCCCCATGCCCAAATGGTCGAAGTGAGCTCCGAGCACGACCGTTCGCGTTCCGCCATTGTCTATGAGGCCTAATACATTCTGAGCGTTCAGGCTGCTGTCCGTAACGGTTCCAAATTCGATTTCCGTATGCGGGTCCCGTCTGGGTTTAAAACTGAATTCCTGGGTGTAATCCCCTTCTGCGGTTATGGGCTTTAACCCCAAATCCACCAGGCGTTGTTCCAAATAGTGGGCCGCCATGCGCGCGCCTTCACTGCCCGTTTCACGGCCTTTAAGGGAGTCGCTGGCCAGGACCCGGACATCTTCCTCCATGGAGATGTTCGGCAGTTCCTTATCCTTGCAGGAGAGGCCCAATAAAAGAATTCCCAGTAAAAACGTACTTATCTTCATAACTAGCCTTTATTTTTGTCAAAAATACACAACCTATGAGAATCTACTATTTGGCTTTACTGGGAATCTTGTTCGTCGGCTGTAAAGGAGATCCTAAAACGGATACCCCTGCGGACGACACCGCTGTGAGCCCCATGGCGATGTCCTCCGACACCCTGATTTACCCGGGTGAAAAACATTTTGCCTCCATACGGCAAATCACCTTTGGGGCCAATAATGCCGAGGCCTATTGGAGTTTTGACGACAGCAAGGTTATTTTTCAATCCGACTCCCAGGCCTGGGGCGTGGAATGCGATCAGATGTTTCTGATGACTGTGGGGGAGACTTTTGCCGACCACAAACCTCCGATGCTCAGCACGGGAATGGGCCGGACCACCTGCGGGTATTTCCTGCCGGACAATGAGCACATCTTATACGCCTCCACCCATTTGCGAGATTCTGCCTGCCCGGACGTGCCTTTGCGGGAAAACGGGAACTACGTATGGCCTGTATACGATTCCTTTGACATTTTTGTGGCCGATCTCCAGGGGAATATCACCGCCCAGCTCACCGATGAGCCGGGGTATGACGCCGAGGCTACCGTATCTCCGAAAGGGGATAAAATTGTCTTTACCTCAGACCGGAGCGGGGATCTGGAGCTCTATACCATGAATCTGGACGGAAGCGATGTGAAGCAAATCACGGATGAACTCGGGTACGACGGCGGCGCCTTTTTCTCCCCGGACGGCACCCAGATTATTTTCAGGTCGTCCCGCCCTAAAACCGAAGCTGAGATTGCGGAATACAAGGGCCTGCTCGAAAGGGGGCTGGTGCAGCCCACCCAGATGGAGCTCTTTATCTGCAATGCCGATGGCAGTGATTTGCGCCAACTCACCTATCTCGGCAATGCCAACTGGAGTCCGTTTTTTCATCCCAGTGGGGACAAAATCCTTTTTTCCAGCAATTTTGAAGCCGAAGGCGGGTTTCCCTTCAACCTGTATATGATCAATACGGATGGTACCGGGATCGAGCGGGTCACCCACGGGAAGACCTTTGACGCCTTTCCGGTTTTCTCCAACGACGGCAAACATCTGATTTTCTCGAGCAACCGAAATAACGGCGGCACCCGGGATACGAATTTGTTTATCGCCGAGTGGCAGGACTAAGCCGTATTTCCGCTATCTTTGCACCCTATTTTGGCGCATGAAAAATATTCGGAATTTCTGCATTATTGCTCATATCGATCACGGAAAAAGCACCCTGGCGGATCGCTTACTCGATGCTACAGGTTCGGTAACCGATCGGGAAAAGCAGGATCAGCTTCTGGATAGTATGGACCTGGAGCGGGAGCGCGGGATCACGATCAAGAGTCACGCGATACAGATGGACTACACCTATGAGGGGGAACAATACGTCCTGAACCTCATCGATACGCCCGGCCACGTGGACTTTTCCTATGAGGTGTCCCGTTCTATCGCCGCTTGCGAGGGCGCCCTTCTGGTGGTTGATGCCGCCCAGAGTATTCAGGCCCAAACCATTTCCAACCTCTATCTGGCTTTGGAAAACGACCTGGAAATCATCCCGGTGCTCAATAAGGTGGATTTGCCCAGCGCCAACCCGGAAGAAGTAACCGACGACATTGTCGATCTCCTGGGGTGCCGGGCGGAAGACGTGATCCCGGCCAGTGCGAAAACCGGGATTGGGATTAAGGAAATCCTTCAGGCCATTATTCAGCGTGTCCCTGCGCCCAAAGGGGACCCTTCCGAGCCCCTGCGCGCTCTGGTTTTTGATTCAGTCTACAATCCTTTTCGGGGGGTTGAAACCTATTTTCGGGTCATGGATGGGGAGATCCGCAAAGGACAGGAAATTAAATTCGTCGCCACCGGCAAAACCTATGGGGCGGATGAAGTCGGCACCCTCAAGCTGAAGCAGGTACCCAAAACCGTGATTTCCACCGGGGATGTGGGCTATCTGATTACCGGGATAAAAGATGCCCGTGAAGTAAAAGTCGGGGACACCATCACCGATGCGGCCCGGCCGACCCAAAAGGCCATCGACGGGTTCGAAGACGTCAAACCCATGGTCTTTGCGGGTATTTACCCCGTAGACACCGAAGAGTTTGAAGAACTCCGTGCTTCCATGGAAAAGCTGCAGCTCAACGACGCCTCCCTGGTGTTCGCCCCGGAGAGCAGCGCAGCCCTGGGGTTTGGTTTCAGATGTGGTTTTCTCGGCATGCTCCACATGGAAATCATACAGGAGCGCCTGGAGCGGGAGTTCAATATGACGGTGATCACCACAGTGCCGAACGTGAGCTACCACGCCTACTCCAAAAAGAATCCGGACAGCATCATTATCGTCAATAACCCTTCCGATCTGCCGGATCCCTCTTCCCTGGATCGCGTTGAAGAGCCCTACATCAAGGCTTCGATAATCACCAAGGCCGATTATGTCGGGAACGTCATGTCTTTGTGTATAGAGAAGCGCGGACAGATTACAAACCAGACCTATCTCACCCAGGATCGTGTGGAGCTGAACTTCGATATGCCCCTGGCCGAAATCGTTTTTGATTTCTACGACCGGCTGAAAACCGTTTCCCGCGGGTATGCCTCTTTCGACTATTCGCCTATCGGCCTGAGAGTCTCCAAACTCGTTCGGGTCGACATCCTTTTAAATGGTCAAATGGTGGATGCGCTTTCCGCCCTGGTGCATTTTGACAATGCCCACCATATCGGCAAGAAAATGTGCGAAAAGTTAAAAGAACTCATCCCGCGTCAACAATTTGACATCCCGATTCAGGCCGCTATAGGGGCCAAGGTCATTTCGAGGGAGACGATAAAAGCCCTTCGAAAAGATGTGACCGCCAAATGTTACGGAGGGGATATTTCCAGAAAGCGGAAGCTGCTGGAAAAGCAAAAGAAAGGAAAGAAGCGGATGCGGCAAGTAGGAAATGTTGAGATTCCACAGCAGGCGTTTATGGCGGTCCTGAAACTCAACGATTAACCTTCCGTCAAGACTTTATTTTCCTTCTCTGGGGTAAAGGTTCTCGAAGGAACTGCTCTCCTCAAATCGCCTCCCCGGGAAGTGTCAGCACTTTTTCAGTTTCCCTGTCTGAATCGCGTAGGGAGTTGCCCATATAAACGAGCTTGTAGCCCTCAGTGATGGTGCCGGACTCCCTGAAAAACGTGGGGATAATATGAAGTTCTCCCTCCGGGGATTTTATGAACAAGGGAACGATACCCGCGCTGTTTTTCGCCTTCTCGGATAATTCCTTGTAGTGTTTTGAGTTTTTCAGGGCGATTTCCCGAATGGCCGGATTCATGCGAACGGCCTCCAAAAACCGGACAAAATCATCTGTGGTCGAAAACAACTTGTTATTGTCCGGGTTGTCGGGGTTGTTGATCTCTTCAGTGCCCACGATACGGAAGGCCCCGTTTTCGCCGAACTCCTCCTGGAACTTCTCAATGGCATATCTGTTAATCTCCGGGTTGGCCGTCATCGCGATGAGGTACCCCACGTCATTGAGCTCGATATTGTCCGTGAGGTTGTCCGCGTAGATGTTCGCGGATATAGCCTCCAGGCCTTCCTTTTGGGCTTTGTCGATATTGCTCTGGTTGCTGTCGATAAGGACCACATGGCGGTTGTTGCGCTGCAGGTAGCGGCCCATAAGACGGGAAGCCTTAGACGCCCCTACGATCAGGATTCCTTCAGATTTTGTGAGGAAAACCCCGATCAGTTTGGCAAAAGGGCGGGCTGTAGTGGCATTGAGCAAGACCGTCCCCAGCACTATCGTAAAAACCAAAGGGGTGATAAACTCCGCGCCCGGCTCTCCCCGGGCAATCAGCTTGGAGCCAAAGAGGGAGGCGATCCCCGCGGCCACAATACCCCTGGGGCCTACCCAACTGATAAAGACTTTTTCATTGAGTTTCAGGTCGGACCCCTGGGCGCTTAGAAAAACGCCTATAGGCCGTATTAAAAACACGATGATGGCAAAGAGAATAGCGGTTTTCCAGGAATAGATGAGCTGAAGGTCTGCCAAATCGATATGGGCGGCAAGGAGAATAAAGAGAATGGAAATCAGGAGTACACTCAGCGACTCCTTAAAGTAGAGGAGCTCCTTGAGGTTGGGCAAATTCAGATTCCCCATAACCAGCCCCATAACCACGACCGCCAAAAGGCCGGACTCATGGGCAAAGACGTCGGACTCGATATACACCAGCAGGACCACGGAGAGGGAAACGACATTGAGGAGGTAGTGTGGGATAAAATTCTTTTTTATGGCGAAGGCCAACCCGTGTGCAAACGTAAAGCCAAACGTAAAGCCAAAAAGGAGGATCTTTCCGAACTCTACAAGGGCGGTTTGGGTATATTCCTGCCCCTCCCCCACACTGATAAATTCAAACACCAAAACCGCTACCAGGGCCCCAATAGGGTCTATAAGGATGCCCTCCCATTTTAATATGGCAGAAACATCTTTTTTTAGCGGAATGTTGCGCAGGATGGGGGTGATGACCGTGGGACCGGTAACAATGATCAGGGCGCTGAACAAAAAGGACATCTGCCAGCTCAGATCAAAGATTAAATGGGCTGCGATTCCCGCCCCAAAAAAGGTGACGGCCGAGCCCAGGGTAATCAGTTTGGTGATCATCGGCCCCACGTTGCGCACCTCAGAGCGCTTTAAGGTAAGGCCCCCTTCAAAAAGGATGATACTGATGGCCAGGGAAACAAAATGATACAACAACTCCCCGGGAAACAGCCCGTTCACCCCATTGTACACCGGCTCGATGAGTTTACTTCCATCCTTGGTGTAGAGGGTAGAGAGCGGCCCTACCAGCAACCCGATCAATATCAGGGGCAGAATGGCCGGAAGCTTCATCCTCCAGGCGACCCATTGGGCCACAATTCCCAAAATCACGATTCCCGCCAGTTCAATCATTCGCTGTGCTTTGAAAAAGGGTGAATTCCAAAAATAGGGATTTAAGCATCTTCTGCCACAGGGAGTTCGAATTGTTTTGTGAATTAGGGGCCCCTTGGGGGTGAATTTGTATTTTAGGGCTTCATTCCTCTCTTATGAAACTCTACCCTGTGGAGACCGGAAATTTTAAGCTGGACGGAGGCGCCATGTTTGGCGTGGTTCCCAAAGCCCTCTGGTCCCGAACCAATCCCGCAGACCCGAACAACCTCATTGATATCGCAGCGCGCAGCCTGCTCATTGAAGATGGAGCCCGCCTGATCCTCATAGATACGGGCCTCGGGGAGAAGCAGTCCGATAAGTTTTTCGGCCACTATCACCGCTGGGGCAATCACTCCCTGGACGCCTCCCTGGCAGCGCTGGGGTTTCACCGGGACGACATCACCGACGTTTTTTTAACCCACCTGCATTTTGACCACTGCGGGGGCAGCATCCAATGGAACAAGGACCGTACGGGGTATGAGCCCGCCTTTAAAAATGCGGTCTTCTGGTCCAACGAGGCGCACTGGAAATGGGCCACAGAGCCCAATGCCCGTGAAAAGGCCTCCTTTCTGAAGGAAAATATCCTCCCCATGCAGGAGTCGGGGCAATTGCAATTTATTCCCAGGGAGGCCGGATCGGCCTTTTTAAAAAACGCTCCCCTGGGGTTTGACATCTTATTTGTAGACGGGCATACGGATAAACAAATGATCCCGCATATCCCCTATAAGGGCAAAACCGTCGTCTTTATGGCCGACCTGATTCCCACGGCAGGCCATATTCCCCTGCCCTACGTTATGGGTTACGATACGCGTCCCTTAATGACTTTGGAGGAAAAAGCCCTGTTTCTTCAGGAAGCGACCGAGAAGGAGTACGTCCTGTTTATGGAGCACGATGCCCACAACGAATGCTGTGTGCTGAAACCTACTGAAAAAGGGCCGCGCCTGGGGGAGGCTTTTCCCTTTAACGCCCTTTTTTAAAGGCTGGTTCCACACATTTTACAACCCCTGCAAACAAGTTTTGAGTTCTTTAAGAGAATAATTTAACGCAGGGTAGTATTTTTACCGAAATGAATAAACCACGATGAAAGCATTACAATTGAATTCCCTGAAATCTCTGTTCTTCCTTTTGGCCCTTGCCCTGACATTGTCGGGCTGCGGCTCAACCGCCCTGGTCAATGCGCCTATTGAAAGCATTGCAGGCGTTCCTGAGAAAGTTGCCGATCTCGAAGAGGCCGAGGCCGAGCGATGGGGGCATGCAGACCTGATTACAGATACCATCCCGGGCATGAGTGTCACCCGAGCCTATACCGAGCTCCTTCCCAACCTTAAAGTTCAGGAAAAAGTGATCGTTGCCGTTCTGGATTCCGGTATCGACCTCAAACACGAAGATTTAGATGGCGTACTCTGGACCAACGAAGATGAAGTGGCCGGAAATGACAAAGACGATGATAATAATGGTTTTGTGGATGATGTCCACGGGTATAACTTTCTGGGAGAGTCCCTGCATGAGAACCTGGAATACACCCGCATTGTTCGCCTGAATCTGGGTGATTCTCAATTACAGGCAAAGGCCCTTTCAACCCTCAACGAGGAACTTGAGGGCGCCAAAGCCAACAAGGCGCGGTATGACCAGATCTTCAAGACGCTTGAGGACTCGGATGAGGCCGTAAAAAAATATCTTGGGAAAAGCACCTACGCCGCAGAAGACCTCGCAGGCATCCCTTCGGATGCCGGTCTGCAACAAAGTGTGGGCGTACTCCAGCAGATGCTCGGCTATGGTGCTACCATCGATGTGATCAAAGGGCAGATTGAGGAAGGGGTTAACTATTTTGACGGGCAGGTAAACTACCACCTCAACAAGGATTTTGACGGCCGTACGGTGGTCGGGGACAATCCTTATGACCTCAACAGCAGGGGGTATGGGAACGGGAACCCCATGAACCGGTCCGAAACGGAGT
>CAKZOC010000219.1 GCA_937136025.1 uncultured Bacteroidota bacterium | reverse complement strand
AGAGCGTGCTCCTCCCATGTTTGCAGCAAGCAAAGCAGGTTTAACCCTGTGCCAAACCCTAATTCTGCAACTATGAAATCATTAACGCCTGCAAAACGTGCAGGCAAATCATTACCTTTAATAAACACATAGTTGCTTTCTTGTGCGCCTTGGGTACGGTGATAATAAATATCATCGTAAGCCTCACTAAAAGGGACACCATCTTTATTCCATGAAACGGCATGAGTCTCATTGGTCATAATATGTACTAACGATGAGCTCCTAAAACTACCCTCTACCTTCTACTTGAACTATCATCAACAGAATGATTTTTAAATTCCTGAATCCATTAATAAATTTCATGGATTAAACATATCTTGTTACTTATTAGATATTCTCTGAAGTATTTAATTGCTGCTGCATTTGATGCTAGCTTTAATAAAAATTGATTAACCACGTTGCTGGTGCATAAAATATTATCTGAAATATTAAAAACCTACAGCAAAAAAAAAGAGCCCTCGTTTTGAGAACTCTTTCTATGTTGCCCGACTAAGGCTTACCGATAATTATTTTCTACGGTCATGCTTCCCTTAAAAATATATATCGGCATAAACTTCTCGCCCTTAATCATATAAAATAAAAAACTCCCGAATGAAACACCCAGGAGTTAAAACCTTTTTGTTGTCCGACTAGGGCTTACCTCCATTCGTCGGCATAAACTTCTCGCCCAGCTTATCCCAAATAAAAAACCCATTCTAAAAAAAGAATGGGCTTCGTTGCTTTTGCTCCTCAGGCTGGGCTCGAACCAGCGACCCTCTGATTAACAGTCAGATGCTCTAACCAACTGAGCTAAGGAGGAATGTCTCCGTTTGGAGGACGCAAATATAAAAGTTTCTAAACAACTGCCCAACAAAAAAAATGGGATAATTATTTGGTCAGTGCCTTATAAATATCATTTCCGTTGGCAAAGACGATAAGTGCTAACAAAATGAAAAAACCAGCCATCTGGGCGTACTCCATAAATTTATCGCTGGGTTTACGTCCTGACACCATTTCATAGAGTAAAAACATCACGTGTCCTCCATCCAGTGCCGGGATCGGCAGAAGGTTTAAAACCGCCAGCATGATGGACAAAAACGCTGTAATACTCCAAAACTGCTGCCAGCTCCAGGTATCCGGGAAAATATCAAAAATCGCCTTAAAGCCACCCACGCCTTTGTAGGCGCCTGTACTAGGCGTAAAAATCTTCTTAAGCTGCAGCCAGTAGCCTCCCAATTGATTGCTGAACTTCTTGGCCCCCACGGAAAAACTCTCGAAAAAGCCGTATTTCTTCTGGACAATGTCAAAATAACCCATGTCCGCGAATTGCTTGTAGGTACCTCCGGGATAAATCCCCAATTTACCGTCTTCGCTAATTTTAAGTGTCAGATCTACCGGGCGACCGTCCCGAACCACCACCGCAGGAACCTCGCGGCCCTTATTTGCCTCCAAAGCGGCAACCGCCTCATCGTAATAGGTGATCTCGGTTTGATCGATGCGTTTAAGGAGATCTCCTTTCTCTAAACCGGCCTGCACATTGTGGGAAGTGTCAGGGACCATTCCCACCAGAAAAGGTACGCGCAATTCAAAAAAGCTCAGGTCTTCGCCCGTACTGAGTTTACCCAAAAAATCGACGGGTAATTCGATGGTGATCGGTTGTCCATCCCGCTCCAGGGTGAAGCGCTCTGCAGTAATCATATTACGCCGCAGATCTGAATAATTCTCATATGCCTCTCCGTCTATGGAGACGAGATTGTCTCCGGTCTGTACCCCGAGTTCTGTAAATACCGGGTTGGTCACCCAAAAGCCATCCTTAATACTGGCCGTGGAAATATCGGCATCCCCGTAGTAAAAAGAGGCGAAAATATAGATCAGCAGGGCTACTATAAAGTTTACCGTCACCCCTCCTAACATAATGATCAGGCGTTGCCATGCAGGCTTGGAACGAAATTCCCAGGGCTTGGGGGGTTGGCTCATCGCCTCGGTATCCATACTCTCATCGATCATGCCTGCGATCTTCACATACCCGCCCAACGGTAACCAACCAATCCCATAAACCGTCTCCCCGATCTTCTTTTTGAAGAGGGAAAACTTAACGTCAAAAAAGAGATAGAATTTCTCGACCCTTGTTTTAAAGGCTTTTGCAGGGAGGAAATGTCCCAACTCGTGCAGCACGATCAGAAGAGAAAGGCTGAGCAGGAACATCGATGCTTGAATCACAATGGCAGACATAAAACGCTTGAATCGATTAAAACGCACAAAACTACACTTTTGAGGGCGCTTTTGAAAAGAAATTAGACCCCGGTCATCTTCTTTAAGAAAGTTTTAGCAGCAAGCCCGCTATTTGCGGTTGATGAACAAAGAGCAGGAATGTACCTTTGCAAACAAACCAGAGGTCTATGCGCGCTTTTTTTGCCAAGTTTAAGATTTTCGGCCTGGTCATGCTCGGGATCTCGGCTGTGATCATCGTGCTTTTCTACAATGCCCTGCAACCTAAAAAGACCCTGCCGGTATACCAGCCTGCTGATTTTAATCCTGAACTCGTCGCGCCGGAACTCTCCCACGTCAAAAAATACCATACGATCTCCGATTTTACGCTGATCAACCAAAACGGGGACACAATTACAGAGCAGGATTATAAGGACAAGATTTATATCGCAGATTTCTTTTTCACCACCTGCCTGACCATCTGCCCCATTATGACCGGTAATATGGAATACCTGCAGGAGCAGATCCTGGATGATCCCGAGGTGCTCCTGCTCTCCCATTCGGTGACTCCCGAAATCGATTCGGTACCCCGTTTAAAAGAGTATGCCCTTGAGAAAGGAGTCGTAGACTCCAAGTGGAATCTGGTAACGGGCGATAAAAAACAGATCTACGAACTGGCGCGTAAATCGTACCTGGCCGTAAAAACCGACGGAGATGGCGGCCCTTTTGATATGATCCACACCGAGAATTTTATCCTGGTAGACCAGAAAAAACGCATTCGGGGAACCTACGACGGCACCAAAAAAGAAGAGATGGATCGCCTTTTGGAAGATCTCCGGATCTTGAAAAACAGCATTTCCGAGTAAATATTTCTGGCTTTTTCTGCCTTGAGACCCATAAATTCCCAAATTCGTGTATTTTTGTGCTTAATTAAAATCAATCTAAATAAGCTTTGGGATTCACCGTAGCACATCTCGGCAGGGGCGAAAAAGGAATTATCAAGGCTTTCCCGGAAGATGCACTTCCGATTAAACTCCTGGAACTGGGATGCCTCCCCGGGAACGAAGTGGAGCTCATTCAGGTTGCCCCGCTCAAAGATCCCATTTATATTAATGTGAATGGATCGCACATCGCTATCCGCCGCTCGGTGGCCCTGCAGATTGAACTGGAACCCCTAGCCGGCGATGAGTAAAGACATCAAAGTAGCCCTTATCGGAAACCCCAATACCGGAAAAACTTCGGTGTTCAATACACTGACCGGCCTCAAACAAAAGGTGGGGAACTATCCCGGGATTACAGTAGAAAAGAAAATGGGGATCTGCAAGCTTTCCCGTGGCGTCAAGGCCCATATTCTCGATCTGCCCGGCACCTACAGCCTCAATACCACTTCCCTGGATGAAAGTGTGGCGGTTGAACTCCTGCTCAATAAAAATGCACCGGATTTTCCGGATGTGGCTGTGGTCATCAGCGATGTGGAAAACCTGAAGCGAAACCTGCTGCTCTTCACCCAGATCAAGGACCTGAAGATTCCCGCCATCCTTGTGATCAATATGGCCGATCGTATGGATCACAAAGGGATTCGCCTGGATCTCCCGAAAATGGAGAAACTCCTCAAGACCAAAATCGCCCTGGTCAGTACCCGGAAAAATACAGGGATGGAGGAGCTGAAAAAACTCATCGAAAAGTACCGGGAACTTCCAAAGACGGAAAGTCTGGATATTTCAGGAATCGATCCCGCCTATTTTAAACGGTTGCAAACTGCTTTTCCGGGGAAAGACCTCTACAAATTGTGGGTGGTGATCACCCAGGATGTGAACTTTACCCCTCTCGATAAAAAAGATTTTCTCTCCCACTCGCCTTTTGAAATTAAGTCTGGGGCAGAGCTTAAAAAACTCCAGCACAAGGAGACCATTTTAAGATACCAGTACATCAATGGAGTCCTGAAAGAGACCTACACCGTAGACCGGTCCGCGGCCAAAGGCTGGCGGGCGAATTTGGATAAAATCCTGACCCATAAGATCTTTGGTTACCTGATATTTTTCATCATCCTGCTCACCATCTTTCAGGCCATTTACGACTGGAGCAGCGTTCCTATGGACTTCATTGATGAGCAGTTTGCGGCGGCCAGTGAATGGATTAAAGACACCTTACCCCCGGGCGTTTTTACGAATCTGATCGCCGAAGGGGTGGTAGCGGGCATCGGGGGCATCGTCATATTTATCCCCCAAATTGCCTTTTTGTTCTTCTTTATCGCTATTCTGGAGGAATCAGGGTACATGAGTCGGGTCGTCTTCCTGATGGACCGGCTCATGCGCCCGTTCGGGCTGAGCGGAAAAAGTGTGGTCCCCCTGATTTCAGGAACCGCCTGTGCCATTCCGGCCGTTATGGCCACCCGAAATATTGAAAACTGGAAAGAACGGCTGATCACCATATTAGTGGTCCCCTTTACTACCTGCTCGGCCCGCTTGCCGGTATATCTGATCATCATTGCCCTGGTCATCCCTGAGGGGCGTTTTCTGGGTCTGAGCTATCAGGCCCTCACCCTGATGATGCTATATCTTTTAGGCTTTGCGGCTTCTATTCTGGCGGCGAAAGTACTGCATCAAATCCTCAAGGTGCGGAGTGGCACTTTTTTTATGGTGGAGATGCCCAACTACAAATGGCCCTTGTGGAAAAATGTATTTTATACCGTTGTAGAAAAAACAAAGAGTTTTGTCTACGGAGCCGGTAAAATCATCCTCGCCATTTCCATTGTGCTTTGGTTCTTGGGGTCCAACGGGTTTTCAGAAGAATTCAAAAACGCCGAACAAATCATCACCGAACGGGTCGCTCAGCAAGGCCTTTCCCCCAACAGTAAAGCCTTTGTTGCCAATAAAGTAGAGGAGTATAAAACCTCCCTTCCCGTCCTGATAAGCGGGGTAGACAACCGGGCATCCAACATGGCTATACAGGATTCGCTTTCCAAACTACAAGCCGACCTCAGAACCCGCGTCATCAACCAGGAGATTGCGAGTTATCGTTTGGAACACAGCTTTATCGGAAAGATGGGTAAATTCATTGAGCCTGTTGTACGGCCATTGGGGTACGACTGGAAAATCGGCATTGCCGTCCTTACCTCCTTTGCCGCCCGGGAAGTCTTTGTAGGCACCCTGGCGACGATTTACAGCGTGGGCAACGATGAAGAGGAAACCATAAAAAACCGCATGGCGGCTGAAGTAAAAGCAGACGGACAGCCTCTTTTTAATTTAGCTTCCGGAGTTTCCCTGATGCTCTTTTACGCCTTTGCCATGCAGTGCATGAGTACCCTGGCCATTGTAAAACGCGAAACAAACAGTTGGAAGTGGCCTATGCTGCAACTGGGCTTTATGACCGTGATTGCGTATCTTGCTGCTTTAACCGCCTATCAACTCCTTTCCTGATGTCATGGAGCCTGCAACATATCCTCGTCTATCTCACCCTGGCCATTTCCGTTGGATATCTGGTGTATAAATTCATCTGGCCCGAGATTCGCAAACCGAAAAAGGCAGACCCGTCCAAAGGCTGCGGCAGTTCCGACTGTGGCTGTCACTGAGATCTGGTCAGAGGCCGTGTTCAGAAAAGGTTGGCGATAAAACTATAGCCGAGCAAGGCCCATCCGACCAGCAGTAAAAGGCCTCCCACGGGGGTTACAGGGCCCAGGAATCTCCATTTTTTACCAAAACCTTCACTGAGTACCAGGCCATAAATGCTAAAGGAGAACAACAAAATTCCCACCACAAAAGCCTTGATGATATAGCCGTCCAGGACTGAGGTAAAGGCGAGGTTAAAACTCAGGACGAGCAGGAGTACCGCATGCACCAACTGATACCGCACACCGGTTTCAAAGGCCTGCAATTGAGCCTCGGTTAGTTTCCCCTTTAAATAATGCGCCCCGAAGGCGCCGAATAATACACCGAGAAACCCAAAAAGGGCTCCCATTACCTGGGCTAAGAGTATGTTTTCCATAAAATGTTGTGCTTAAAAGTGCAGTAGGTCTGCAGGTGTAAAAATAAGCATGCTGTCCATTTAACCGAACCTTTTGTTGGTAGCGTGCACACTTATGGATATCTTCGAGGAAATTGACCGCTCATGAAAAGAATACTTCTTCTGATCCTCGTGGGATCTTTTTTACTCTCCTGTGGGAGTTCACAACCAGCAGCAGCCGGTGACGAAAAGAATCTGGAAGCCAACCTGGACGATAAAAACGCAGCTGTTTTGCCTTTAGTCAACCGAATTCAGAAACTGCCCGGGGTAACCCTGCGCGGGGGAGTTCCCGTTTTTATCAAAAACACGAATAATACCACAGGTCAGCCACCCTATCCGTTATATGTCGTAGATGGACTTATCATCGGAAATTCTTTCCGGGAAGTTGAAAACATCGTACAGGCGGTGGATGTAGCCGATTTGAGAGCACTCACCGGATCCAACGCTTCGATTTACGGAACGAGAGGGGCCAATGGCGTCATTGAAATCACCACGAAAAAAGGGGATTGATCCGCTTTTCCATAAATTCAACCCGAAGTTTCAGACTTTACGGTTGATCGTAGAAAAACTGTTCCCTGACAATTTTTCCATCCAATACCTGATAGACGGCAATTTCGGATGTCTTTGAACGCTGCTGGGAAGGTTTGTGGGTCGTATCCATTTCAAAGCGGACACTAAACCAATTATCGGCGACGGTAGGCTCTGAGACTTCAATACTGTGTACGTCAAAAGTCTCTGCCCACCAGTCCCCTTTCTTTTTCAATCCGTCCATGCCTTGAATATGCCCCATGTCTGAGGTGTCACCTGTTTCAATACTGACGATTTCAGGGCTGTAGAGTTCCTGATACGCTTTTTCCCATTCCCCTTTTCGGCAACAATCCACCAGGGTGTTTGCAATCTGTTGTGTGTTCATCTCTGTGGTCTTAAGGTTTGCCTTAAGATACAGAATTATTGAGGGTGATCACAAAGGTCCTTTTTAAAAATTTGCGGATGCCCGGAGCGGGATTTTATACATTCACTCCAGGGTGATTTGAATCACCATATCCTCCTGCAGGTCTACCACGCATTCTTTGAATCCGGGAGGTCCAAATGTCTTTAATTTCGCATTTGAAAATCCCAGGGGTTCTTTAGGAATACCCAGAAAATTTGTGTCGAGTTTTTCATTCCCGTTTTCGTCATGGAAAATGGCCAGGGCGTATTGCCCATAGGGAAGATCGGCTATAACGACCCGTGTCATTCCCTCTGCTGCCGGTGCTCCCTGCGTCCGATAGACGTGTTCGAATTTTAAAAACGTCTCCTCTTCCCTGTAAAGCGCAATAAGGATATCCCCCTCGGAGGAGGAAACATCGAGGACTTTTACCTCCAGCGTAGCGGTCTGGGCTGAAAGAAAAAAAGGCATACACAGTATTCCCCAAAAAAGTAGTGATTTCATAGACGAGAGCTCTTATTTTCAAAGCTAACGGATACTTTACTCCCCTATTGCTAACAATTTCCCAAAAATGGACATTTATTCATCTGTGTCATCCACTCCTTCTGTTTTTCGAAGCAGGAGTTCGTGCATCATATGGGTTTCCACAGAGTCCGCAAAATTTAAAAACAGGATTAAGGAGTCCCTGTAACTGATTTTAAGTTTGGGATGCCTGAGATCGTCAACAAAAATATACACAGGCCGCTCGGGGAAAAGGGAATCCTTAAAGTGTCCTTTCTCCCGGGCCCAAAATGAAAATCCATGATCCCTTTCCAACTGGGGCAGCTGTTCTTTCCATGAAAGACTGTCAATATCCCTGTAGGGTATCTCCGTGTAATAAAAGCCCGTCAACAATTGTACCCGGTCTTCCCGGACCCGCTTCCAGGTGCGGGAATGCGCAACGAAGGCCAGGAGGCAGAGTATCAAGGATACCACAATCAGTAGGTTGAGCAACCAATGCCGCCGGGGTCGAGTCATTATTCGGGCGTTGAAGTTCGATATTTATCCATCCACGCCAGGGTATGGGCCACCTTGCTGATCAGGTTGCTGGGCCGGTTGGCAATCCCATGGCTGGCCTCCGGAATTTCGACCAGAACCGTTTCAATCTTGCGCAACTTAAGGGCGTGATAAAGCTGCTTGGCTTCGCTCGGGGGCGTCCTGAGATCATTCATCCCTACCAGAACCATGGTTGGGGTCGTGATGTTGCCTACAAGGGACAGGGGTGAAAATTTCCAGTACCCCTCGAAGTTTTCCCAGGGCTGACCGGGATATCGGCTGTTGGCATACCCGAAGTAATTATCGGCCACCAGGGTCTTACTGATCCAGTTCATTACGGGTTTGGCGACTACGGCAGCTTCAAAGCGATCGTTCTTCCCTATCATCCAGGCCGTCATGATCCCCCCTGCACTTCCTCCGGTGACAAAGAGCTGATCTTCATGGGCAACGCCTTTGGCGATACATGCATCTACCCCATCCATGACATCCTGGTAATCATCTCCGGGATAATTGTTATAGAGCAAATTGGCAAACTCCTCTCCATAGCTCGTACTCCCCCTGGGATTCGGATAGAAAACGATATACCCGGCCGAGGCGTACAATTGGATTTCAGCCGTAAAGCGATCCCCATAATTCAAAATCGGCCCCCCGTGATTTTCCACCAGCAGTGGATACTTTTTACTGGCGTCGTAATCCGGCGGATAGACGATCCACCCCTGGATATCCCGACCGTCTACCGTAGAGGTATACCAAATTTCCTCTACTTTGCCCAGTTTCCTTTGATCCAGCAATCCGCGATTGAGCTCCGTTACCCGCCTCGGGGCTTTATCCTTTGGCCCCGCGATCGCTATATCGGAAGGGAATTCGGGACGGGTAAGGGTGTAGGCGAGGGTGCCGTCGGAGCTTACACTAAAACTGCCTCCGCCATAAGGTCGGCCGATAGAAGTCCCGCCCACGTTATCCGCGCGTTTTTGCACATTTCCGGACAGGGGAATGTACCCGATTTTTGTGTTGCCCTTGTCGTCATAGGAAAAATAGATGCCCTTGCTTTTGGCATCCCAGGCCAGGCCGCTGACACTGCGATCCAGGGCAGCGGTGAGCGTGCGTTTTCCCGACCCGTCTGCATTCATCAATCGGAGTTCAGAGGTTTGATGTGCCTGAGTCCGGTCGGTATAGCCCGTGTAGGCGATGTATTTACCATCCGGGGAGATCACCGGGCCTCTGTCCGGTCCCGGACTCTCGGTAAGGGCCTCAATAGCGCCGGAGTTCAAATGTAAGAGGTAGATTTCACTGTTGCGAAAGTCGTATTCCCAATCCTCTGTTCGGTTGCCGGTAAAATAGAGGGCGGTCCCGTCCGAAGACCAGGCTACAGGCCCTCTGTGGTGGTAATTGCCGGAACTCACCTGCCGGGCCGCGCCCCCTTCTGAGGAAACCACAAAAAGGTGACTAAAGCCGGGGGGGATATAGCCACGCCCGTCCGCCTCGTGGTAAACGCGGTCCGTGATTCGGGGTGGTCCAGCCCATTTTGCATTCTTGGGTTTAGGTGGAAGGCTTACAATTACCGGTGCTTTTTCAGGCACATTCATGGTAAAGGCCAACTGCCTCCCATCGGGGGACCAGCTCAGCGATCCCGGACTCGATGGCAGCTGGGTCAGACGTGCAAATTTTCCCGAGTCCAGCCAGTACAGGTAGATTTCAGAACCCTCATCGGTAGCGCTTACAAAGGCGAGGCGCTGTCCATCCGGAGACCAGGTGGGACTGCTTTCCGAAACTTCCCGGGATGTCATTTTCTGATGACCGGTCCCGTCGGTACGAATCATCCAGAGGTTGCCCTCGGCCCGGTCTTCCAGGATATCGAAGCGCATGCGCCTGTACACCACCCAGTCCCCCTGCGGGCGGATCTGTGGATCAGAAGCGTACTGCAAATCAAAAACATCGAGGTATTCAAAGTGTTTTTCCTGTCCGCTCAGGTCTTTTCCAATCATGAAGACCAAAACGCTCAATACCAGAAGCCAAATCCTTCCCATAGGGTGTTTGTTTGATTTAAGAACTAAAGATACACAAACGGTAAGGCATTTACATAATACCATTGGACCGGGATGTCCCGGGAGGATACCCCATTTAAATTCAAACCCCCTGAGCCCCTAAATCCGAGGAATTATGGTTACATTTAAAGGGTTTCCCCTAAGCAACCTTTGTAACCAAAATCAATTCTCATGAAAAAAATCGGAGTCCTTTTACTGATGTGTGTAAGTCTTCTGGGGTACAGCCAGGGCGATGTAACCCAAAAAAGCATTGACGGCATGCTGCAAATGGCCCAGGGGCAAATAGTGGAATTGGCTAATGCCTTTGACGACGCCCAACTGGACTGGAGGCCTGCTCCGGGAGTGCGCTCCACAGGCGAAACCATCCTGCATGTGGCTGCCTCGAATTACTATCTGGCGATGAAACTCGGTTTTCCGCCTCCGGAAGGGGTGGATATAATGACTATGGAAAAAATCACCGGGAGGGAAAACATTCTTAAGGCCTACAATGCTTCAACGGCCTTTGTACGGGAAAAGATGATGGAGTTAGACCCGGGTAGCCTCAATGAGGAGGTAGATTTGGGATTTGCTAAAATGAATCGGTTATCGGCTCTCCTTGTGGTGCTCGAACATACCGGGGAACACAAAGGACAGTTGATCGCCTATGCCCGTTCCAACGGAGTGGTTCCCCCCTGGAGCCAACCCCAATAAGGACTAAGAAAGTGGCCCAAAAACTATGTTTGGGGCTTAGCTAAGACCCACATCCAGGGCCATCATAATGATAAAGCCACCGATAAAGCCCATAGTGGCAATGTCGGTGTATTTATCTTGTTGGGTTTCCGGGATAACTTCTTCTACGACCACAAAAATCATGGCCCCGGCCGCAAAAGAGAGGGCATAGGGAAGGATGGGCTGAAACGTCAATACGGCCCACGCGCCCAGTACCCCGGCCAAAGGTTCTACAATTGCAGAAGCCTGTCCGTACATAAAACTTTTTTTTCGGCTGAGTCCAAAGCGTCTCAGGGGCATGGCTACGGCAAATCCCTCTGGAAAATTTTGTAAACCGATTCCGAGCGCGAGGGCTACCGCTGACCCGATAGTGGCTCCTTCGAAACCTGCTGCTACTCCCCCAAAGAGTACACCAACCGCCAGACCCTCAGGAATGTTGTGCAGGGTTATGGCAAGGGTAAGCAACGTGGTGCGCCTCCAGGGTGTCGCGGGTCCCTCGCTTTCCTTGAAGTTAATATGCAGGTGGGGAAGCACCTTATCCAGACCAAAAATAAACAGCGCCCCTAACAGGAAACCGACAGCCGCGGGAATCACTTTCTGAAATCCTTCACCGGGAGTCATTTCAATCCCCGGGGCCAGAAGGCTCCAGAAACTGGCCGCCACCATAACACCTCCGGTAAACCCGAGCATCCCATCGAGCACGGCTCTGTTCATGGTTTTAAAGAAAAATACCAGTCCTGCCCCGGCTGCGGTCAGGCCCCAGGTGAACAGGGTGGCGTACAATGCCGCCCTGATGGGACTGATGGTTTCGAAATACTCAATAACCGTCTGAATCATTCTGGCTGTGGTTTTACGTAAAGGTTAGAGGCAATCTGATGCGATATTTGCAATTTCCGTTTCCCGACCTGTATGTGCATCGAGCGGTCAAAGCTCTCTCTTTCTAATACTTCAATCGTATTGCCCAGTTCAATATGGTATTTATCCAGAAATTTAAGGAACTGAGAAGAAGAATCTTTTACCCCCACACATATACCCCGGCTCTTCGCGGGCATGGCACTGAGTAATTTCTTTTCCCGGGTTTTAAAACGGCCTTCTTTATCCGGGATGGGATCTCCATGGGGGTCAAATTCAGGAAAATTCAAGAGGGCATCCAGCCGATCCACGAGCATTTCACTCTCGATATGTTCGAGCTGTTCGGCCACTTCGTGCACCTGATCCCAGGCGAAGTTCAGTTTATCCACTAAAAAAACCTCCCAAAGCCGGTGCTTCCGAATGACCTTTAAAGCGTGGCCCGCACCCTCTTCCGTAAGCCGGACCCCCTGGTATTTCTTATAGTGCAACAGCCCCTTTTCCGCGAGCCGCTTGACCATATCGGTGACAGAAGAAGGTTTGGTTTCCATTTTTTCAGCCAGGGCCGAAGTGGTAATGGAATGTTGTCCCCCCTGGCTTAAATGAAAGATTCCTTTAATATAATTTTCTTCAGAACTGGTCATGGATTTTGTTCTTACCTCAAAATTACATTTTTATTTACAAAAACATATTTTTAGATTTGCCTAAATATTTATTTACCTAAACAAAAATGTTACCCCTAAGACTCATTTACACGCTCCTCGTGCTCTGCTGTTATACGGTCACAGTAATGGGGCAGGAATCGGGCACCCCGGTTTCAGGACAGGTCACGGCCCAGGGAAAACCCCTGCCCTTTGCCGCTGTCTTTCTGGGAGATGGGGTTAAGGGTGTGATGGCAGACGAAAAGGGGGCCTATGCATTGTCCGCTCCTTCAGGAAGGTGGACCGTTACGGTCCGCGCCCAGGGATACCGGACTATTTCCCGGGAAATTTTAGCAGAGGGAAGGCCTGTCTCCCTGGATTTTGAGCTCATTGAAGATGCGCTTGGACTGGATGAAGTGGTCATCAGTGCTACCCGCAACCGGGTAGAGCGAAAGAGCACTCCGGTAGTGGTTTCCACCCTGAGGCCCCGACTCCTGAACGCCACACAGTCGATCTCCGTGGCGGATGGCCTGAGTTTCGCACCAGGGGTACGTGTCGAAACCAATTGCCAAAACTGCGGTTTTACCCAGGTACGGCTCAACGGGCTGGATGGGAGTTATACCCAAATCCTGCTGAACAGCCGACCGGTCTTTTCTTCCCTGCTCGGCGTATATGGGCTGGAGCAGATTCCAAGCAATATTATCGAGCGGGTTGAAGTCGTGAGAAGCGGAGGTTCAGCCCTCTATGGTTCCAATGCCGTGGCCGGCACCGTAAACATCATCACAAAAGATCCCATCCTCAACACCTGGGAAGTCGGAAGTACCCTGGCGCTGATCGACGGTCAACAACCCGACCGCATACTCACCTTTAATACCTCCAGCGTGGCCGATGACTTGAAAAGCGGTTTTACACTTTACGGCAACTACCGCAATCGGGATCCCTATGATGCCAATGATGACGGATTTACGGAAATCGTAAAACTCCGCAATACAACAATAGGTGCCAAGGCCTTTTATAGACCTTCGGACCGCAGTCGTATTTCCCTGAATCTCACTGCCATTGACGAATACCGCCGGGGAGGGGACCGGTTGGATCTGGCCCCGCAGTTTACCGATATTACCGAAGAACTGGATCATGACACCTTTATCGGGGGGTTGGATTACGAGTTGAAAAACAAGGAGCATACCTCACAATTTCAGTTCTACACCTCAGCTTCCTATACGCAGCGTGAAAGTTATTACGGAGGACTGGGCGGGTCCCGGACCCCTCAGGACAGTGCCCTGGCGAACAATGCTTTCGGCAACACGGACGACCTGGCGTGGGTCAGCGGGGCACAGGGAACACAAACACTCCGTAATTCAGATGTGCTGACGTATGGCGTGGAATTCACGCATACCGCTACTGAAGACCAGATACCGGGATACAATCGGCTCATCGATCAGAGTGTCAATGCCCTTGGAGGGTATGCCCAGTATGAATGGAAACCCAACGACCGTTTTATCGCGCTTCTTGGGGCCCGGCTGGACCACGTAAACGTAAACGGGGATTACGCTGTCGGGGGTATCAATCGGGAGGTAGATCTGGACCAGACGGCTTTCTCTCCGCGGATCACGCTTTCCTACCAGCTGTTGAAGGAGCTTAGACTAAGAGGAGGGTATGCCCGGGGATTCCGGGCGCCTCAGGCCTTCAACGAAGACCTGCATATCTCCAGTGTGGGAGGAGAGCCTCAGTTCGTCATCCTTTCCGAGGACCTGCAGACGGAGTATTCGAATGCGTTTACGGCCTCCCTGAACTACACCCGAACCAGGGGCCTGTTGCAAATGGATTTTCTCCTGGAGGGATTCTACACGGCCCTGGAAGGGCCTTTTACGCTGGTCAGTACGGGGGCGGTTTTACCAAACGGCTCCATCCTCGAGGAAGTGCGGAACGGTGCGCCGGCCCGGGTCTATGGGACCAACTTTGAACTCGGGGTCTCCCCCGATCCCAAATGGCAGTTTCAACTTGGCGGCACCCTGCAAAACACCCAATACGAAGAGCCTCAGCTCCTATTTGAATCCGATGGAACCCCCGGTGAATCTGACATTTTTATAGATAAATTTGTGCGTGTGCCCGACCTTTACGGATATCTGAATACGGCCTGGATTCCCGGTGAGGGCTTTAATCTCGATCTCACAGGTACTTATACGGGCCCCATGACAGTTCCCAGGGTTGTGAGTGAAACCGGGTATGTACAACTCAATCGAGTACAGGCCTTCTTTGACCTGAATCTGAAACTGGAGTCCCATATCGACTTTACCGACGACTTTATGGTCACCTTTTTTGGTGGGATCAGGAACATTTTCAATAGCTATCAGGACGATTTCGATACGGGGCCTACCCGGGATTCCGACTATATTTATGGCCCCGCGGCTCCCAGGACGTTTTTCTTTGGACTCAAATTCGGGAAGTTGCACTAAATAGGGCCCGGACCCACCGATGGGGAATTGATTATTTTTACTTGAGAATGCCTATAAGATTCGTCTCTTCGCTTAAATCCAGTACCGGCATTATATTGCAACGCTGCCGGCACATGCTCGTTCCCCTATTTTGCCTCCTGACGCTGCCTATGGTTCAGAGTCAGCAAAAAGAAGTCAAATGGATCAGCTTTGAACAACTCGAAAATGCCCTGGCTACAGAACCCCGGAGGGTCCTTGTGGATTTCTACGCCGACTGGTGCGCCTATTGCCGGAAAATGGACGAGGCCGCCTTCCGGGACCCGGAAGTCGTCGCTGCCCTGAATACCGAATACTACGCGGTTCGTATGAATGTGGAAACCCGCGATACCATATATTTCTCAGGAGTACAATACTTCAACCGGGAAGCGGGAAACAAACGCAATCCGGTACATGAAATCCCCCTGATACTCGCCTCCAGAGAAGGAGAGCCCTTTACGCTTCCAGCAGTGGTGCTCCTCGATGAATCCTTCCAGGTGCGCCGCCGGTATTTTGAATACCTGTCTCCCGAAAGAATGCGCAACATCCTCCGGTGAGCCTCCCACTCACTTTGAATTTGTACATTTAGCCCGGAGCTAAAGTTTGAATGACCGAATACGACTACATCATAATTGGCGGAGGGGCTTCTGGATTGCTGTTGGCAGATGCCCTCGGATCCGACCCCTTTTTTAAAGAAAAGCGGATTGTGCTTTTTGAAAAACAGCGCCAGAAAGGAAATGACCGCACCTGGTGTTTTTGGGAGTCCGGCAGTGGACCCTTTGATGCGCTGGTCTATAAAAAATGGGATGTGATTCGCTTCCGGGGGCCGGAATTTGAGAGGAACATTCCCATGGCCGAGTACACCTATAAAATGATCCGGGGCGCCGATTTCTACGAGGAATACCACCGCCGCCTGCAGCATTATCCAAATATCGAAGTCCGTTACGAAGCTGTGGAATCCCTTGAGGAATCCGAAACGGCCGCATGCATTACCACCACAATCGGTTCCTACAGTGCGCCCAGGGTATTGAGCAGTGTCGCGTTTCAATCCCCGTCTTCCCTGATGCGCCCTTACCCGGTTTTAAAGCAACATTTTCTCGGATGGTTTATCCGTACGGAAGAGGCCGTTTTCGATCCGGAAGCCGCCACTTTTATGGACTTTTCCATCCCTCAGATGGGCAACACCCGGTTTATGTATATACTCCCGTTCAGCCCAACGGAAGCTTTGGTGGAATATACCCTGTTTTCTGAAGAACTTCTACACAAAAGTGAATACGAGGACGCCCTTAAATCATACATTGCCTCGGACCTGACAGACAAAGGGTATGAAATTCAGGAAACAGAACAGGGCAGCATCCCGATGACAGTAAATGATTTCACCCGGGCCAACAGCGCCCATATCACGCATATTGGAATTGCCGGGGGATGGGCCAAACCGAGTACAGGATATACCTTCTGGAACACCCGGAAACAGATACCCAAAGTGGTGGATGCTCTTAAAAAGGGCCATGCGCCAAGGCTGAAGCAGCCGTTTAAATTCTGGCACTACGACCGCCTTTTGCTCGATGTGCTGGCTCGGGAAAATCCTTCCGGAAATCGGGTATTTTCAATGATGTTCCGCAGTCTGAACCCTGAATTAATCCTGAAATTCCTCAACGAAGAAACATCGCTTGCGGAAGACTTCCAGATCATCAATGCCTCGCCAAAAGGAATGTTTATCCGTGCGTTTTGGAAGGCTTTGATCAGAAGTCCCTATTGAGAAGCCAATCCCCGAATTCCCTCAGTACAGCTTTGCGGTTTTCCGGAAGGTTCAGGCTTTCTAATTGTTCAAAGGCTTCGTCCGTATATTTCCGGATGAGTTCGCGGGCGCCATCGGCCGAACCACTGGATCTGAAAATCTGGGTAACGCGTTGCACCTTCGCCTGGGGGTCGCGGGTTTTAATGGAATACAGATCCCGCAATTCCCGGGTTTCCTGTTCCCCGGCTAATTCCAGCGCCTTGAGATAAAGGAAGGTCTTCTTATTTTCAATAATGTCACCCCCCACTTGTTTTCCAAAGGTTTCCGGGTCGCCAAAGACATCCAGGTAATCGTCCTGGAGCTGAAAGGCCAGACCCAAGCCGATTCCAAAGGTGTAGAGGGCCTGCTGATCCGCTTGGGACGCGCCTCCGATTAAAGCCCCCATTTTCAGGGCGCAACCCACTAAGACCGCGGTTTTGTATTTAATCATCGTTAGGTACTGATCGATACCCACCTGATCCAGCGTTTCAAAATCCATGTCATCCCTTTGCCCCTCGCACACCTCCAAAGCTGTTTTGGAGAAGAATTGCATCATGGGTTTAAACACCTCGGGGGAGTAATACTCCAATTGGCGGTAGGCTTCAATAAGCATGGCATCCCCGGAAAGAATGGCGGTATTGGTATCCCATTTCTCATGTACCGTTTCCTTTCCTCGCCTTAAGGGCGCTGCATCCATAATATCATCATGGATCAGGGTGAAGTTGTGAAAGATTTCAACGGCGGCCGCAGCGGGCAACGCTTCCTCGGGCTCCGCTCCGTACAGATCTGCACTGAGCAGCACCAACACAGGGCGAATCCGTTTTCCCCCGATATCCAGAATGTACTCAATAGGCGCGTAGAGGTCGCGGGGGGATTCCGGGAACTGAATTTGTGCCAGATGATCCAAAAAGGTCTGGCGATAGGTGGCAATGGATTCAATCATGATTCAAAATTAGAACAATATGGGGTCCTGTGATAGCAAAACCCATTAAAATAGAGCCCTTCAGGCACAAATTGTTAAAAAAATGTAAAAACGCAGGAAACTTTTTTTGTATTCAAAGTTTCCGAACTATTTTAGCCCGGTGAGAGATAAAATTCTGGATACGGCCACCGAACTCTTCCTGAACCTTGGGTTCAAGAGTGTGACCATGGACGATTTGGCCCAGCAGCTGGGTATTTCCAAAAAAACGATTTATTCGCATTTCAAAAATAAACCGGAACTGGTAAAGGAGTGCACCCTGGGGTTATTTCACAAAATTGCACACGGGATTGATTGTATATGCCAGGAAGACAAGAACCCCATTGAAGAACTCTACGAGATCAAGCGATTTGCCCTGCTGAATTTGAAAAACGAGAAGTCCTCACCACAATACCAGCTAAAAAAGTATTACCCCCAGATCTATGCCACATTGCACAAAAAACAATTTGAATTGTTCAAGGATTGTGTGCGCATTAATATTTTAAAGGGTATGGAGCAGGGAATCTACAGGGGGAATCTCAATGTAGATTTTGTCACCCGTATTTATTTTGCCGGAATGACCAGCCTGAAAGATGAGACGATATTCCCGCGACCCCAATTCCCAATGCTCCCCCTCATGGATGACTATCTGGAATACCACCTTCGGGGTATCGCTACCCCGGAAGGGCGAAAAACACTTAAAACCATAATAAACTCAAACCAGGATTAAATGCGACAACACCTTTTATTCCTTTTGGCTTTTTTGACTTTCTTCACTTCTCTTTCTCAGGATGCCCCTACGCAATTTACGCTGGAGGAGGCCATCCAATACGCATTGGTAAACAATTACAGTGCTATAAATGCGAGCAGAGGCATGGAAGACGCGGAGAAACAAAAATGGGAAACCATTGCCACGGGCCTGCCGCAAATAGACGGAAATGTCAGTTATCAGGACCAGATCAAACAACCCATATCGCTTATCCCGGGTGACTTTCTCCCGGGAGGCGAGCCAGGTACTTTTGTTCCCATTATTTTCGGGCCTCCGAGGAGTACCACGGCCACAGCAACCCTGAGACAGCAGATCTTCGATGGTTCTTACATTGTAGGCATTCAGGCTACGAAAGCCTTTTTGAGTTACAGTAAAAACAACAAGGAGAAAACGGATCAGGAAGTGCGTAAATCCGTGGTGGAATCCTTTGGCAATGTCCTTCTGGCCCAGGAGAGCACGGCTATCCTCAACCGGAACATTGCTGCGGTTGAGAAAAACCTCTTTGAAACACAGAAACTCTACGAAAACGGTCTGGGGGAGGAAGAGAATGTGGAACAATTGCAGATCACCCTGGCGAATCTTAAGAATGCCCTGAATAGCAATGAGCGCCTGGAGACCATTACCCTTCAAATGCTCAACGTAGTTATGGGACTGCCACTGGACCATCCAACCAAACTCACCCAGAGTCTGGATGAATTGGTGTATCAGGAAACACAGCCCGATCTTATCGAACAGGAATTCAACCTTGAGAACAACACAGACTACAAGCTGGTGCTCAACCTCAATGAGCAGCGCTATTTTGAATGGAAGCTGGCCCGAAGCAAGGCATTGCCTACCCTGAATGCCTTTATCAATTATGGATATACAGGGTTCGGAGATCCAATAACGGTTATCGGGACAGATGCCCAGGACTTTACTTCCTCCATTCTGGGGTTTGACCTTAACATTCCGATTTTCAGTTCCCTGAAGCGAAGTGCTTCCACCCAACGCGCGAAAATTGCGCTTGAGCAGGCAAAGACACAACTGGAAGAGACGGAACAGATGTTGAAATTGCAGCACGACAGGGCAAAGAGCGATTATATCCTATCTATTGAATCGTACAAAACGAGCAAGGAGAACCTTTCCCTTGCCGAACGCATCGAAAAGAAAAATGAAATTAAGTACTCCGAAGGGATCGCTTCGAGTTTCGACCTGAGGCAGGCACAGTCTCAATTGTACACGGCTCAGGGGGAATACCTCAACGCCATGATCGATGTGATCAACAAGAAAACGGCTCTTGAGAATATTCTGAATCCTTATGTAACCACAGAACAATAATAATTTATACCTCCTTACAACTACAATCACTCAGCCATGAATAAATCCATATTCCTTCCTCTTTTCGCCCTGATGCTCGCAGCATGTGGCGGTGGGTCCACTACCTCCGTAGACGATGTATTAGCGGGTGGAAGCCTCGAAGAGATCAAAGCAAAACATCAGGCGCTCAACAAACAACAACGGGAGATCGCCACTTCCATCAGGCGATTGGATTCTGCGATTCAATCCAAAGAAACCCTTAGAAATGTACCGCTTGTGAGTACGCTCGAATTGAAGAAAACAGCCTTTGAACACTATCTCGATTTGCAGGGTAATGTGCAGACCAAACAAAATGTACTCCTTTATCCGGAAATGGCGGGCACCCTTGTCAAAGTTTACGTGAAAGAAGGGCAACCCGTCCGAAAGGGCCAGGTGCTCGCAAAAATAGACGATGGGGGTATGTCCTCTGGTTTGGAACAGCTCCGTACCCAGGCTTCGCTTGCCCAAACAACCTACGAGCGCCAAAAAAGGTTGTGGGAGCAAAATATCGGTTCTGAAATCCAGTATCTCCAGACCAAGACGAATTATGAAGCAACCATGCAGTCGGTGCGACAGGCCGAGGCCCAATTGGCAAAATCCACCATTACAGCTCCCTTTAGCGGTATTGTGGATGACGTTCTGGTAGATGAGGGAAGTACAGTGAACCCGGCGGGTGGGACTCCTATTATTCGCCTGGTAAACCTCTCCGATATGTATGTGGAGGTGGACGTCCCGGAGAGTTATCTCAGAGAAGTGACAGAAGGCAAACGCGTTGAATTGTATATCCCGGTCCTGGGGGACAGCATGGTTTCCACGATACGGCAGACCGGTAATTTTATCAATCCGGCCAACCGCACCTTTAAAGTTGAAGTTTCGGTACCCAACAACAATGGGCAAATCAAACCAAACCTTACTGTCCGGGTTAAAATTAACGACTACTCCAATTCCGAAGCTGTTTTAGTGCCTCCCGGGGTTATTTCCGAAAATTCCGCGGGACAGCAATACGTCTATGTGGCTGCGGAAATAGGCGAAGACAGACTTGCGAAAGCAGAAAAAAGAGTCATTACCACGGGGCTTTCCCAAAATAATCGCATTGAAGTACTCAGTGGTATAGAGGCTGGAGAATTCATCATTCTCGAGGGTGCCCGTCGGGTTCGGGAAGGACAGAAAATTGAAATAATTGAGCAGATATGAGCAGACTAAAAAAGAATGCAGACAAGGAATTCGCGCTGTCTTCATGGGCGATAGACAATCCATCCGTGGTCTATGTCATGATCGCAATCTTTTTCCTGATGGGGGTGTCGGCTTATTTTGCCATGCCGCGGGAAGATTTCCCTGAGGTCGAAGAAACCAAAATTTACATTAGCACGCCCTACCCCGGGAATACGGCTGAAGATGTCGAACGGCTGCTGACGGACCCGCTGGAAGACCGGTTAAAAAACCTGAGCAATGTCGTTGAAGTTACCTCGACCTCCCAGGAGGATTATTCCATGATCGTAGTGGAATTCGACGAGGACATCACCGTGGAAAACGCAAAGCAAAGGGTGAAGGATGAAGTCGACGGGGAAAAAGCCGGGGAGGACTGGCCGATCTTCAACGGGGCAAAGGTGGAACCCAATGTGTTTGACCTTAACCTCTCCGAATCGTTCCCCATAATGAACGTCAATATAACGGGGGATTACCCTGTGGACAAACTCAAGGAGTACGCTGAGTACCTGGAAGATGAAATTGAAGATCTCCCTGAAATAAAGGGTGTCGATATCCGTGGAGCTCAGGATAAAGAGGTAGAAGTGGCCGTCGATATCTATCAGATGATGGCCGCTAAAGTTAGTTTTCAGGATATTCTGAGCGCAATTGCCAATGGCAATATGACTATGTCTGCAGGGAATTTAAAGACTTCCGGTCAAAGGCGTACCATTCGGGTTATAGGCGAAATCAATTCCCCCCAGGATCTGGAGAACTTTGTCGTTAAGTCCGAAAATGGATCCGCCATATATCTCAAAGATGTCGCCACAGTGCGTTTTCACGAAGAAGATAAGACTACTTATGCCCGGGAGCGGGGAGAAAGCGTAGTGATGCTGGACGTCAAAAAACGCTCTGGGAAAAACGCAATCTCAGCCGGGGAAAAAATCCGCGAACTCGTGGCAGAAGCCGAGCAATCCTATCTTCCTGCCGACATCAGTATATCTTTTGCCAACGACTCCTCCAGCAAGACCCTCAACCAGGTGGACGACCTGGTCAACAATATCATTTTTGGGATTATCCTCGTAGTGACCGTCCTGATGTTTTTCCTTGGGTTCCGGAATGCACTTTTTGTAGGTTTTGCCATTCCGATGTCCATGTTTATGTCCTTTATGATCCTCTCCGCCATGGGCTACACCCTCAACACCATGATCCTGTTCGGACTTATTATGGGTCTTGGGATGCTTGTGGATAACGGTGTTGTGGTCGTTGAGAATGTGTACCGCTTGATGGAAGAGGAAGGCATGCCCAGGATACAGGCGGCCAAAAAAGGTATTGGAGAAATTGCGATTCCCATCATTATCTCCACAGTCACTACAGTGGCTGCCTTCGTCCCTCTGGGCATGTGGCCCGGCATTATGGGCGAGTTTATGATCTTTTTCCCCATCACCCTTTCAGTGGTCCTGGGATCGTCACTCTTCGTGGCCATATTTATGAACTCCATGCTGGTCTCCCAATTTATGGAGGTCGGTGAAAAAGAACTGACCCGGAAACAACTCATACGTCTGACTATACTTCTCGTTGGAATTGGCGCGTTCATGTTTGTTTTTGGGGGTCCGGTCAGAGGCCTGGGCACCGTCCTGTTTGTAACGGCCGTATTGTTTTGGCTCTACAAATACGTCATCAAAAAATCCGCGAATCGCTTCCAGCAAAAAACGCTGAAGAAGATGGAGAATTTATACGAAAAACAGCTAAAACAGGCGCTAAGGGGGAAAAATGTGTACTGGTATTTCGGGGCCATGGTCGTCTTATTGCTTGCAGCTTTTATGAGTTTTGGGGCTTCATTGGGCAGTGGGCGGACCAAGGTCGAATTCTTCCCGGACAATACCCCGAACCAGATCATCGTGTACATCGAATATCCTCAGGGAACATCCATTGAAAAAACCAATGAAATAACCAAAGCCATTGAAAGCAGGGTTTACAATATTGTGGATAGGGACACTTTCATGAAGGGAGACAAAAACCTGCTCGTAGAATCCTCCGTTTCCCAGGTGGGAAAGGGGGCGGAAAACCCGTTCACCGAAGGAGGGTCTGCAGCTGAAATGCCCCACCGCGGAAAGATGACTCTTTCCATGAGGGAATTCAAATATCGGGAAGGTAAAGACAGTGAGCAGCTTCGCGCAGAGATACAGGAAGGTTTACGGGGCATCTATCCCGGAGTAACCATAAGTGTGGAGAAAGACGCGGTGGGTCCTCCTGCCGGCTATCCGATCAACATCGAACTGGAAGGACAGAATTACGATACGCTGATCAATGTAGCGGAGCGTATGCGAAGTTTTATCAACAGCAAGAGTATTGCCGGAATAGAAGAACTCAAAATCGATGTCAATAAGGGTAAACCTGCCATGGAGGTTGTGGTGGACCGGGAAAAAGCAGGGGAATTAGGTGTCTCTGTCGGGCAGGTAGGCCAGCAGCTCAGGCAATCCCTTTTCGGAGATAAAGCGGGTATTTACAAGAAGGATGGGGAGGATTACGACATAAATGTTCGTTTTAACGAAGACCTTCGCTATAACACAAGTGCCTTATTTAACCAGAAGATGATCTTCAGGGATCCGGCCAACGGGCAGATCAAGGAAGTTCCGGTTTCTGCTGTGGCCAGTCAGCGCAACACTTCATCCTTTAGTGCTATTAAGCACCGGGATGCCAAAAGAGTGGTTACCGTGTATTCCGCCCTGCAACCCGGATTTACCGATGCCGGAGCCATCGTGTCTGAAATTCAGGATGTCATGCCCGAATTCGAGGGTATTCCTAAGGGGGTTGAAGTAGACTATACCGGGCAGATCGAAGAACAAAATAAGCAGATGGAATTCCTGATGGGTGCCTTCTTTTCAGGTCTTGGCCTGATTATGCTTATTCTGATTTTCCAGTTTGGAGGCATCTCGAAACCGGCTATAATCATGATTGCCATATTTCTAAGTTTTATTGGCGTATTTGGCGGATTGATGCTTACCGGATGGCCCTTTGTTATCATGATGACCATGATGGGAATCATTGCCCTGGCAGGGATTGTGGTAAACAACGGCGTGGTACTGCTGGATTACACCCAAATCCTGATCGACCGGAAAAAAGTGGCCCTGGGCCTGGAAGACAAAGACTTGCTGACTCTTGAGGAGGCGTCTGAAGCCATCGTACGTGGGGGGAAAGCACGTTTGCGACCCGTCTTGTTAACGGCCATAACCACTGTTTTAGGTTTGATTCCGCTGGCCATCGGGCTGAACATTAATTTTTTCTCTCTCTTTTCATCTTTTGATTCCCAGCTTTACATCGGGGGGGACAATGTCATCTTCTGGGGGCCTTTGGCGTGGACGGTGATCTTCGGACTGATTGTAGCCACTTTCCTGACCCTGATCATTGTGCCCGTACTCTTCAATATCACTTATCGGATGAAGATTGCCATTCGGGGCAAAAAGAAGGAAGTACAGGATCCACCTCAGCCCTTGAGTAAGGCAGCCTGATCAAGGGAGCATTAAAGACTACGAAAACAGGGGGAAGAATGTCACAATTATTGGGCACTTCCCCCTTTGCATCGTACCTTTGCGGCCAAAATCGAAGGATTATGTACCGTACCCATACCTGTGGTGAATTAAACGAAGCCCATATCGGGCAGAAGGTGCAACTGGCCGGATGGGTCCAGAAAGTGCGCGACAAGGGGTTTGTGGTCTGGATCGATCTGCGGGATCGTTACGGACTAACGCAGCTTGTTTTTGACCAGGATCGTACCCCGGCCGAACTTTTGGAAAAAGCACGGGAAGCCGGGCGGGAATATGTGCTGCAGGTGAGCGGGGAGGTCATCGAACGCGCTTCAAAGAATCCCAAAATTCCTACAGGAAATATCGAAGTACTGGTTTCGGAGTTTACGATCCTCAACCCCTCCCTCACGCCCCCCTTTACCATTGAAGACACTACAGACGGAGGTGAGGAACTCCGCATGAAATACCGCTATCTGGATATTCGCCGCAGTCCGGTCAAAAATAATCTCATCTTCCGTTCCAGGGTGACTATGGAGGTTCGGAACTACCTGGCGGCTAAAGGCTTTATAGAGGTTGAAACCCCTTACCTGATTAAGTCTACCCCTGAGGGTGCCCGGGATTTTGTAGTTCCCAGCCGCATGAATGCAGGTGAATTCTATGCCCTCCCCCAATCTCCCCAAACTTTTAAGCAATTGCTGATGGTCGGTGGAATGGATAAATATTTCCAGATCGTCAAATGCTTTCGGGATGAGGATCTGCGGGCAGACCGCCAACCGGAATTTACCCAGATTGATTGTGAAATGGCCTTTGTGGAGCAGGAAGATATTCTTTCTACCTTCGAGGGGCTCACGCTGCATCTGCTGGAGCAGTTTCACGGTGTGCACCTGGAGGAGATTCCCAGAATGACGTATGATGAAGCCTTAAAACGGTATGGAAGCGACAAACCCGACATTCGTTTTGGAATGGAATTCGGGGAACTGAATACGGTGGCCCAAAACCGCGACTTCAAGATTTTTAATGAGGCCGAAATGGTCGTGGGACTGGCCGTCCCCGGTGGAAATCAGTACAGCCGAAAGGAAATTGACGCCCTCACCGATTGGGTACGTCGCCCCCAGGTTGGGGCCAAAGGCATGGTTTACGTACGCTGTAATGAGGATGGTTCTTTTAAATCTTCAGTCGATAAATTCTATTCTCAGGAAGACCTCAGCCTCTGGGCTGCAGCAACGGGAGCTGAAAAAGGGGATCTCATCCTGGTCTTATCCGGGGATACCGATGGGGTGCGCACCCAATTAAGCATGTTGCGTATGGAACTCGCCCAGCGTTTGGGACTGCGCAAGCCCGGGGAATTTGCACCCCTGTGGGTTGTGGACTTTCCCCTTCTGGAAAAGGACGAGGAAACCGGGCGCTACCACGCCATGCACCACCCCTTTACTGCGCCCAAGCCGGGACAAATGGAGCTTTTGGACACAGATCCGGGAGCCGTGCGGGCAAACGCCTACGATCTGGTACTCAATGGAAATGAAATCGGTGGGGGTTCCATACGGATTCACGACCGGACGACCCAGGAAATTATGTTCCGCCATTTAGGCTTTAGCCCGGAAGAAGCCCGGCAGCAGTTTGGCTTCCTGATGGATGCTTTTCAGTACGGAGCGCCTCCCCATGGGGGAATCGCCTTTGGTCTGGACCGGTTGGTGGCCATCCTCGGAGGACAGGAGTCTATCCGCGATTTTATTGCATTCCCCAAAAACAACAGCGGGCGGGATGTTATGATCGATGCGCCAGCACCTATCGATTCGGCCCAGCTGGATGAACTCCAGCTACAACTTAAAAAATAAGGCAGGTGGGGCTCGGATTCTGCCTGCGCGAATAAATCAATCGTATCTTAGGGGGTATGAGTCCAAGTCCGTATTTCCGCCGCTTACTCGCCAGGATTCACAAATGGCGCTACCGGCATATTTCGCACAAAACCTTCACTCAGATCATGAGTGTCCTGGTGGGTTTCCTGGCGGGATTAGCCTCCGTAACCCTTAAAAACACGACGTATTTCTTAGAATCTTCCCTGGAAAAGGGGGTCATTTTCCTCAGTACCCAATTCTATTTTGTACTGCCGGTTATCGGTCTTACCCTGGTCTATCTCTATGTGAAATACGTCCACAAAGAGAAACTGGAACACGCTATTTCTTCTATTCTCTATTCCCTTTCCCGACAAAAGGGTATTATGTCGGCCAAAAAAATAATCACGCCCCTGATCACGGCTCCCTTAACGGTCGGTTTCGGGGGTTCTGTAGGGTTACTGGGGCCGGCTGTGGCTACAGGAGCCGCCCTGAGCTCGAACGTTTCCCGCCTGATGCACATCAATTCAAAGGACCGGTCCCTGCTTATTGCCTGCGCCTCTGCCGGCGCCATTGCCTCAATTTTTCAGGCTCCGATCGCCGCGATCATCTTTGCGGTGGAAGTCTTCAGTCTGGATCTTACCATGCTCTCCATGCTCCCGCTGCTGCTCGCCTCCATTTCCGGGGTACTGACCTCCTATTTTTTTCTGGGTGAGGAAACCCTCTTTAATTTTGCAGTCTCCGAGGGATTCGAGATTCGGGATACGGTTTACTACATCCTGCTGGGTATGGGAACGGCTGTGGCTTCTGTATACTTTACAAAAATGTATTTCCGGATCATGGACTTTTTTAAGCGGTTCCGCAGTCCGAAGTACAAATTACTGGTCGGAGGGCTGGCCATTGGGGTGATGCTCTATTTTATACCCCCGCTCTATGGGGAGGGTTTTGGATTTATCAACAGCCTTCTGGATGGGGATCACCTCAAAGCACTGGGCACCACTCCTTTTGACGAGTACACCGATCAAATATGGGTGGTGATTGGCCTGCTTTTTGGGATTACGATCTTTAAGGCCGTGGCCATGACGACTACTTTTGCTGCCGGGGGTGCCGGGGGTATCTTTATCCCCACCATGGTTATGGGAAGTGCCCTGGGCAACGTAGTGGCTAAAGTCCTCAATAATTCAGGGCTGGGTATTTCGGTGAGCGAAGCGAACTTCACACTGGTGGGTATGGCGGGACTGATCGCGGGGGTGCTGCACGCGCCGTTGACCGCCATTTTCCTGATCGCTGAAATTACCGGGGGTTACGACCTCTTCGTTCCCCTGATGATCTCTGCGGCCATGTCCTATCTGATAGCCAAAAACACGCTGGATCACAGTATTTACACCCGACAACTCGCCGCCATAGGCGCCCTGATCTCCCATGACAAAGACCAAACCGTGCTCAGTATGATGGATCTGGATGAGGTTATTGAAACCGACTTCAAAGAAGTGCAGCAGGAGATGACCCTTGGGGAAATGCTGCATCAGTCGGTGGCCAAATCCACACGGAATATTTTCCCGGTTACCGATTCGGAAGGTGCCCTTAAAGGCATTGTTTTGCTGGACGATGTACGCGAATTCATGTTCGATATGAATATGTACGATAAGATTGGGGTGGATTCCTTTATGCAAGCCGCCCCGGAACTCATTTTTTACGGTAAGGACACCATGCAACAGGTGATGCAGAAATTTCACGACAGCCGGGCATGGAATCTCCCGGTGATCAAGGATGGGCGCTATCTCGGGTTTGTTTCCAAATCTAAGCTCCTCACCGCTTACCGCAGAAAGTTAATTAACTTTGCCCCCTGAAATGCGCCTAAAAATAAGATACCTGTCCTTGCTTATCGTCCTGGTCTCCCTGGGCAGCATCGTCTATGGCTTTACCCTTTTGGAAGACGCTCCCATTACGGGAAATAAGTGCATCGGATTTGGAGTTATCGGTATTTTCCTCCTGGCCATGCCCCTCTTCCTGATCTTCGAAAGCCGGGGTAAAAAAATGAAAGACTACATGCTTACGGACGAAAATATCCGGAAAATGAAAAACCCGAAAAGCGATCGCTAGACGCTGTGTTTTTTTTCACTATTGGATTTCTGCAAAAATCTGTAACTTCGTATTTCGTTATTAATATTTATTTTTTTTACAATGACTGGTACAGTTAAATTTTTCAACGAATCCAAAGGCTATGGATTCATCACCAACGACGATACCGGAAGGGATATTTTCGTTCATGCCACTGCCCTGGATGGTGTACAACTCAATCAGGGAGACAAAGTAGAATATCAAGAAACTGAGGGCCGCAAAGGTGTGGTCGCATCCGACGTCCACGTTATCGGATAAACTTGTTTTATTTTGAAGATCAAAACACCCCGCTTCGGCCGGGTGTTTTTTTTTGTGCTATTGCAACCTTAATTCAGATTGCGCTTTTCGATAAAAAACCGCTTCAAAAGGCTGGAGGCCTCGTTCTCCAGGATGCCACCAACCCATTCGGTTCTCGGATGTAACCGTCCCCCGACAGCAGAAAAACCCCGGTCGGGGTCATAGGCGCCGAAAACCACACGGGATATCTGACTCCAGTAAAGTCCCCCGGCGCACATTTGGCAGGGTTCCAGGGTTACGTATAGGGTGCAGTTGATCAGGTATTTCCCGCCCAGAAAATTTGCAGCTGCTGTAATGGCCTGCATTTCGGCATGGGCCGTGACGTCTCCCAACTGTTCGATCAGGTTGTGGGCTCTGGCGATAATCCGATTGTCGACAGTAATGACTGCCCCCACCGGCACTTCCCCTTTTTCAAAGGCCGTTTCCGCCTCTGCCAGGGCCCTTTTCATAAAATAAGTGTCATCCAGGCTGAATTCCATGCCTCAAAAATACAATTTATCCGATTTGCTCAAGGACCCTGACAAATTGAAATTCTCTTACCTTTACCGCCGCTTATGAAACTGCTGGCTCAAATAACGAATCCTCAGGACCTGAGAAAACTATCCGAAGACCAACTCCCGGAGTTGGCTGCAGAATTGCGGAAGTTTATCATCGATGTGGTTTCCGTTAAGGAAGGGCATTTAGGCGCTTCATTAGGAGTGGTGGAACTTACCATTGCCCTGCACTATCTCTTTAACACCCCAGAAGACCGGCTCATCTGGGATGTGGGTCACCAGGCCTACGGGCATAAGATTCTCACCGGCCGAAAAGAACGTTTTGAAAGTATTCGCCAGAAAGGAGGGTTGAGTGGATTTCCAAAACGGGACGAAAGTGTCTATGATACCTTCGGCACTGGGCACGCCTCTACCTCACTCTCGGCCTTGTTGGGCATGGCCCTGGCCGCCCGTATTACAGGGGCCGGGAGGCGGGAACATATTGCGGTCATCGGAGATGCCTCGATTGCGGGGGGTATGGCCTTTGAAGCCCTGAACCACGCCGGGGTAGCCGGGGCCAATCTGCTGATTATCCTCAACGACAACGCTATTGGAATCGACCCGAGTGTCGGCGCTCTGAAACACCACCTGAACCGCAAAAAACAAGGACACCCCGGAGCGGATACCTTCTTTGAATCTTTAAACCTCACGTATTCGGGGCCTGTGGACGGGCATGATCTCCCTGCCGTTCTGGAAGCCCTGAAAAGCCTCCGCGGACAGGCGGGACCGCGACTGTTGCATCTGATTACCACCAAAGGTAAAGGGCTGAGACAGGCGGAAGAAAACCAGATTGTGTACCATGCCCCCGGAAAGTTTGATAAAGAAACCGGAGAGCTGATCAGGAAGGAAAAAGACACCAGGCTCGGACCGAAGTATCAGGATGTTTTCGGGCATACCCTGGTCACTTTGGCGGCACAAAACCCAAAAGTGGTGGGAATCACTCCGGCCATGCCTACAGGGAGCTCTATGAAATACCTCATGGATGCCTATCCGGAGCGGGCTTTTGATGTAGGCATAGCGGAGCAGCACGCGGTAACCCTGGCCGCAGGGATGGCTACCGAAGGCCTTATCCCGTTTTGTGCGATTTACTCTACGTTCCTTCAAAGAGGCTACGACCAGGTAATCCACGATGTTGCCCTGCAAAATCTGTCCGTTATTTTTTGTCTGGACCGGGCCGGGTTAGTGGGCAAGGATGGGGCTACACATCACGGCATCTACGATATCGCTTACCTGCGGTGTATCCCGGGACTCATACTGATGGCCCCCATGAATGCCGTCGAATTGCGCAATATGCTCTACACGGCTCAAAGTGCCCCCCGGGGACCCATGGCCATACGGTATCCCAGGGGATACAGCGAGAATCCGGATTGGGAACAACCCTTTGAACTGATCCCCATCGGGAAAGCCCGCCGGTTGCAAAGGGGGAGCCGTATAGCGATTCTGAGTTATGGAACCCTGGGGCAGCATGTGGCCCGGGCCATCCCCGAGACCAAAACCCCTGAGGCCTTCGGTCATTTTGATTTCCGGTTTGCCAAACCCCTGGATAGCGTTTTGCTCGATGAACTCTGTGATTCCTATGAACAATTGATCACCGTTGAAGATGGTTGCCTGGCCGGAGGTTTTGGCAGCGCCGTTTTGGAATACATGTCTATGCGTAAGCCATGCATTCCGGTGACCTGCCTGGGCATTCAGGATGCCTTGATATCACACGGCACTCCGGAGGAATTATACCGGGAGCAAGGTCTGGACACGGAAGGACTTCTCCGAACTTTTAATGGTTTATAGTATGTGGAAAGGGATGAAATACCTGCCCATCTGGGGCCTCCTGTTCTTGCTTTGGATCCCCGTTTCGGGTTATGGTCAGGAAATCGAAATTCCGGAAAAAGCAGCAGACACTACTCAAATGGACACCCTCGTCATTCGGGCAGAACAGCTCCCCATCAAGATTATTCCCAGAGGTGTGTCCCTGACCAATCCACGGATTTCTTTTAATCAGACCAAACCCCTGACCAAAAGGAAGAAGCGGTTCCGGGTCCCGTCCTTTTGGGAGGTGATCAACGAATTCGACCTGCAATTGAGCGAAGTGGCCTTTGTGAACTGGAACGCAGGGGGGGATAATGCCATTTCGGCTTTGGGGAAACTCCTTTTTGAACGGAATTACAAATTCAGATACTTCCAGTGGGATAACACTATGGAGATGCGTTTTGGGTGGAATGCCCAGGAAGGCAGGCAATGGCGTAAAACCGACGATGCAATCCGTCTGGCCAGCACCCTGGGGTATCGCAGAGACACGATCAGCAGCTGGTATTTTTCGGCTAAAGCCAATTTCAATACCCAATTTGCCAACGGTTATAAATACCCGGATCGCACAACCCCGATTTCCAGATTTATGGCCCCTGGATATTTATTCTTGGGAGGCGGTATTTCTTACATCCCAGAGGATAAAAAATTCAACCTCTACCTCTCGCCTTTGACTTTCAAAGGAACTTTTGTTTTAGATCAAAACCTGGCCAATCAAGGGGCTTTCGGGGTGCAACCCGCCGTGTTGGACGCCGCGGGCAATGTTCTTGTTCCCGGTGAGAAACTCTATACGGAATTGGGGATTCTCATTACCAACATCTGGGAATTCCCTATTGCTGAAAACATCATGTACGATCACAATCTGGCCCTTTACACAGATTACATTAACAACTTCGGAAATATAGATATCGACTGGCAGATGCGACTGAAGTTCCAGGTCAACGAATTTATCAGCGCCACCCTGATCGCCCACATCATTTATGATGACGATATCCTTTTTGATCGGGAAGAGGCTGCCGACGGCACCCTGATCGATCCCGGCGTGCCCCGCATCCAACTTCGTCAGCAGCTTGGGATCGGGATAAATTACAAGTTTTGATCCTGTAATTGTTTCCCGCTGATCTTATTGTGGATATGCACCGCTGCGCGGTCTGAAAGGGAGGCGACAAAAGAGCAGGCCTGCAGCAGGGCCTCATACACGGAGCTCGCTTCGGGCTGTCCTTTTTCCAAAGGCAGCATACTGAGGATAAGCCGGTCGTAGGAAGTGGTTTTCCCATGGAGCCGGGCTACCATCGCCCCTGTACTGACCTCCAGGATATCGGAGAGGATTTTATACCCGGCCACTTCTTTCTCCACCACCTCGGGAGCCTGGTAAATCCGATCGACACTCAATCGGATGATATCTTCAATCTGTGCTTTAAACCTGCTTTTATCGAGCAGGGCAACCTCGAGTTCTCCCCGGAGAATCGCCTCTTCCTCTTCCATAAAAATCCGTACGGCATCCTGAACCAGGGTCCCGATGGCCAGGGCGCGAAGATATCCCAGGCGATCCGGCATATGGGAAATCCCGCGGTATTTCTCGGTGTTGATCCGGTCCTTTACCAGCTTAATCAAGTACTCCAGGGCGTAATCTTCAGGGATCAAACCCAGGTTGATCCCATCCTCAAAGTCGATGATGGTATAGCAGATATCATCGGCAGCTTCCACCAGATACGTCAGGGGGTGCCTGCAGTATCCGATACCCCCCTGAAGATTCATGGATTGGAGCCCGAGTTCTTCCGCGATCTCACAGAAGGTAGTCACTTCGCTTTGGAATACCCCGAATTTCTTAGTGGCGATAGGACCTCCTTTTTGATGAGGCAGGGATTCCTTAGGATACTTGGTAAACGCACCGAGGGTGGCATAACTCAGGCGAGAACCACCGGGAACCCCTTCCCGCGGAGCGGCCAACAAACGAAATCCATGCGCATTTCCCTCAAATCGAAGCAAGTCTGCATATTGCTTATCGGTCAGGTCTTCTTTAAAGCGCCGGCCCGGCCCTATGTCAAAGAAACTGCCAATCGCCTGTTCTCCACTATGGCCAAAAGGCGGATTCCCGATATCATGCGCCAGAGCTGCGGCAGCCACTATGGCACCAAAATCGTTAAAACGATACCCGTGAATCTGGGCGAGTTGCGGATGTTTTTCCAGAATTTGGGCTCCGGCCAGTCGTCCCAGACTTCTGCCTACCACCGATACTTCCAGACTATGGGTCAGTCGGGTATGGACAAAATCGGTTTTGGAAAGGGGAATAACCTGGGTTTTATCCTGAAGACTGCGGAAATAGGGTGAAAAAATAATGCGGTCGTAATCCACCTCAAACCCCAGGCGGGTTTCATCCTGCTCCTTCCTGAGCCTTTTATGTGTGTCTCCCTCCCGCCTGAGCGAAAGGAGCTGTTCCCATTGCATCATAGTCCTTTAATTATGTCCGAAAGATACCCATTTTATGAAGTATCCGTAAAGGGATTTCAAGCCTGCGTAATACTGGCTTAACCTGGTAACCTTTGCCTAACATTAATGCAAAAAAGGTTTAACACAGGACTAACAGGACCTTTACAGTGAGTAGCGTTCTTTGCACCCGAATACGAAATCTGAAAGATGAGATCAACTGTAGTCGCTTTTTTTCTTTTTGCATCCCTCCTCGGTTATTCGCAGGCCACAGGATCAGTTGTTGGTCTGCTGATCGATAAAGAGATGAACGACGATCCGCTTGCCTTTGCGAACGTTTTAATTAAGGGAACGACCAAGGGAACTACTTCAGATTTTGACGGACTTTACGAGATCGGTGGGCTGGAGCCCGGAAGTTATACGGTCGTCTATAGTTTTCTCGGATACGAGACTGTTGAATTAGATGTGGTCATCGAGGCTGGAAAGGCAACCGAAATCAATGTACCGATGTCTGCCACGGAGGGCGTTTCTCTGGACGAAGTGGTCCTTACAACCTCAGCTGCCAAAGATTCGGAGGTTGCGCTTTTGCTGGATCAAAAAAAGGCCCTGGTCATACAGGAAGCGATAAGTGCCGAAGCCCTCAAGTTAAAAGGTATTGACGATGCCGCTGCTGCGGTTTCCCAGATTTCCGGGATCTCAAAGCAACAGGGTTCAAACGATGTTTATGTCAGAGGGTTGGGGGACCGGTATCAGAATACCACCATGAACGGGCTCTCCCTGCCTTCGAACGATGTAAATAAAAAGAATATCGATCTCAATTTATTTAACGCCGGAATACTGGATAACGTGGCGGTAAGCAAAGCGTATTCTACGTCCTTCTATTCGGATTTTGCCGCCGGGAATGTAAATATCGACTCCAAAGAATATTCCGGAGATGGATATGTGAAAATTTCCCTGGGAAGTGGATTGAATTCGAATGCCGCCGGATTGGATTTTGTACGATCGGAAGGCCCCAGCGCCTATGGCTTTTACAACAGATATGACAACGATCCTTTTGCCGTGGTTCTGGCTCATGGGGTCGATCCTCAAAACGCCTGGGATCCGGTGAATCTGAACGGCTCCCTTGAAGCCGGGAACTCCTGGAATATCGGGGAAGAATCCAGATTGAGTTATTTTATTTCCGGCGGATTTTCAAGTGGATACACATTTCTTGAAGGCCCGGCAGCAGATTTCACGAATGTACTCAAGGTGGACTTTCCAACGGTCAATGAATACGCCTACAACACCAATACCACGGCCCTGGGAAACCTCACCTACCGCATCAACCCCGATCACAAGATTAGCTACACCAGTATGTTTATCAATAGCGCCACAGACGCCGTTGGGTATTATGGCGTGAACGGGGAAGGAACCAACCGGGATGCGATCATCACGACGGATGAAGGATTTTACGTGATGAACGTGCAGTTCAATCAGGATATGATATTTGTAAATCAGCTCAACGGAACGCATAGTTTTGAAGAGAAATGGTTTTTTGACTGGGGCGTTGGATTCAATAAAGTGTTTTCAGATGAACCGGACCGGAAACGAATCACTTTGGAAAACTACCAACTGTCCCTGGACAACGACCCGGATACCAACCCGGTTTTCTATACCAATATTCCCTTTGACAACCAGCGGTTTTTCCAAAGTATTGAAGACGATGAGTTGAATAGTTTTATGACCCTGGGGTATAAGGCCTCTGAAGTGCTTTCTCTTGGGTTTGGATATAACGGACGTCGTAAAGAGCGTCGTTTTAACAGTATTCGGTACGGGTATCGCATCGTTGATCGGGACAACACCCCCATTACCGACGTAAACAATTTCAATGATATTTTCAATGTTGAGAACATCAATATTCCTGACGGTTCCGGTCTTTGGGACCTCGTGGTGCTGAATCCCATATCTAATGAAATCGGAAACATCAACCGACCCGGACTCCCTGAAAACACCTATAAGGGAAATCTGGACATCCATGCCGGATTCGTCAATGCCCAATGGACCCCTTCTGAAAAATGGTTGTTTGTGCCGGGGATCCGCTTGGAGTCATTCTCACAGGGGGTGGAATATGATGTAATTAATATCCGGCCGGATGACCCAGGATTCAGGGAGGTTTACGAAAATATTTTTGTCCCTTCCCTGAATATCCGCTACGCCCTGACGGAAGAGGCCAATCTTCGTTTTGGATTCAGTAAAACTGCTTCCTTTCCGGAATTTAAGGAAGCTGCACCCTTTGTCTATGAGGACGTCACACAGAGGGTTGGAGGTAACCCGGACCTTTTGGGCGGACTGGACGGTTCCGGAGCGACGTATTCGGATGTCTACAATTACGATGTGAAGTACGAATGGTTTATGAACCGGGGAGAAATCATTTCTGTAGCCGCCTTCGCCAAAACGATTTTGAATCCTGTCAACCGGGTTGTTGCTGCCGATGCTACAGGGACGCAGAGGTATTTCAGAACGGGCGATCAGGCGGATATCCTCGGAGCCGAACTCGAAGTTCGCAAGAACCTCTTATTCGATTCAGATGATTTTCCGGTGCTCTCTCTGGGGCTAAACGCCGCATACACCTACACCAATCAGGACCTCAAAGATGTTCCTGCCGGGGATCGCAATACGTTTGGAACTTCGTTTGACAGAGATTCCGACCAGCTGGAGGGCGCCTCTCCGTTTATCATTAATACAGACCTGAACTACAGTCCGGATTTCGGCAACTGGCAACCTAAAGCCACTGTTGTATTCTCCTATTTTTCCGACCGTATTTTCTCTTTGGGGGCCGGAAGCCTGGGAAATATTGTTGAAAGGGCTGTTCCCACGCTCGATTTTGTACTTCGCAATGAAATTGGTGAACATTTTGAAATAAACTTCAGCGCTAAAAATCTTTTGAATCCGGATGTTTCTCTGGTACGGGAAAATACCGGAATCGGTGATGTGATTATTCGTCAATACAATCTGGGGGTAAATCTTGGACTTACTTTCGCCTATAAATTTTAATACTACTTAAACCTTAAAAAATGAAAAAGACGTTTTTAACTTTGGGAATCGCAGCTGCGTTGTTCACATCATGTGAGAGCGACGATACCCCGGACATTGTTATCAATGATAACAGTACGGTAAACAATACGACCATCAACGGGCCCGGGACGGGTACCCCGGGGGAAGATGTGGTGAACCTCAGCGGGGTTTATACAGAAGACCTGACCCTGGAGGCAGACACCGAATATCTGATTACAGGTCCTGTACTGATGGCCAATGGGACTACCCTGACCATTCCTGCAGGCCAAACCATACAGGTACAACCCGTGGGTGTCAACGCATATATCGCTATTCAACAAGGAGCACGGATCAACGCCGTGGGTTCGGCCAATGCCCCGGTTGTTTTCACCTCGAACGCCAGTAACCCGGGGGCCGGAGACTGGGGAGGGCTGGTCATTTGCGGCCGGGCACCTATCAATTCAACCGCAGTAGGATCTGAAGACACGGCTACCTCTGAAGTTGGTGGTTTGTCTTATGGGGGAAATGTGGATGCTGATAATTCAGGAATCCTTCAATATGTGCGTATTGAATATGCCGGTGGCGCTATTGATGGGAACGCAGAATTGAATGGGCTCTCTCTTTATGCCGTAGGAAATGGAACCACCATCGACCACATTCAGATTTTTGAAGGATCGGATGACGGGATTGAATTTTTCGGAGGGAATGTAAATGTGAGCCAAGTGGTCGTGGTCAACTCCGAGGACGATTCCATTGACTGGACCGAAGGATACACCGGTACCCTGACAGATGTCTATGTACAGCATGGCACTAATCACGATAAAGCTTTTGAATGTGACGGGTACAATGTCGATTTCAGCAATGAAGGGGGCTATTTTTCAGCGCCAAATGTCAACAATGTGACCGTTGTCGCCAACGACCCAAGCGAGGCTATCCGCCTGAGGGCCGGAACACAGGGTCTTTTCACCAATGTTGTGGTCATCGGCTTTGACGAAGCCTTTGATTTGGACGGAGACACCGGAGACAACCCAACCGGACAGGGTGTGTTGGATGGCCTTTTGCGCGTCACAGACGTCACCTTTACCAATGTTACGACCAAGCTGAAAAACGATACCGGATTTACTTTTGACGAAGCTGATTTTATCTTCGGGGATGGCAATGGAACCGGGACTGACGTATCGGCCTGGGGCGCAGGATGGACTGTCGGAATCAATTAGAAAACACCTGACAAAAGAAAAAGAAAAAGCCGCACTTTTCAGTGCGGCTTTACTTTTTAGTTCGTTACAGCTTCACTCCTGGGAGGCAAGCTTCGTACTTTCCTGCCATTCCTGCACGGACGCGATTGCATTATTGTTGTAGTCGACTTCCCTTAAGGTCTGATTATTCCAAAAAAACCATTTACCATTTTTTTTGCCATTCGCATAGGTCCCTGAAGTCAGTTTACTCCCATCTTCAGCAAAACTCTCCCAGACCCCGTGTAACTCTCCCTGCAAATTATAAGTTCCTTGCTGACTGATAGCCCCATTCTCATGATGGTACACTACCTCGATGAGGTTTTTGTCTTCGGAGAGTTTAACTTCTCGCTCCTGTTGGGCGAACATGACCACAGGGGCCATAAACATCACTAACAATTGTAACGTTTTCATATGATTACTATTTACAACCTCAATGTACGGACTTTTTAACCTTAATTCAACTTTTGCTTAACCTTTTCTTTACATTAGAACGTAACTAGTTGATTTTTAGTGTCCTCTCAAACTTCAATTCCCAATTAAAGTTTAGAATTACTTAATATTAGGTTTACTCTAAAATCACTTGCATACCCGACTTTTACACCGTTTAAACACTTCACGTATTTCATATAGTGTTTAGTTTTTGTCGACTATAATTGTATGAATACACCTAACTGCCTCTGGCCAAGGCAGTTTTTTTATTTCTTTAATGGATTTAAGGTAATCCTCTCATAACCTTTTATTAACATTATTTACTGTCCTTTGTCGCCGACAAAAACTAGACAGAAATGAAATTCTCTATAAGATGGGCCCTTGTGGTCATGCTTATCTGTAACCTTTCCCTGGCTCAGGAAGAAAACGCTCCGTTATTTGGAAAGGGACTTTTTAATCTCGTAGGCAAGGATAATAGCTGGTCCATGAAAATCGGGCTCCGCATGCAGTTCCTGGCATCTACTTCATGGCTGGAACTGGAGAACGACGAAGCGTTTTTGTTAGAACCCCAGAGCAACTTCCTGATCCGCAGGTCACGGCTGAAATTCGACGGTTTCGCGTTTACCCCTAAATTGGAATACAAAATAGAGCTGGGACTCTCTAACAGGGATATGTCCGGAACCTCTCCGTTCACAGGAAATACACCCCGGTTTCTTATGGATGCCGTGGTGAAATGGAATTTTTATGAAAATTTTGTTTTGTGGGCGGGTCAGACCAAATTACCCGGAAACGTCGAGCGCGTCGTTTCTTCAGGTAACCTGCAACTGGTCGATCGTTCCCTTTTGAATGCCCTTTTTAATATCGACCGTGATATTGGTTTTCAACTTCGGCACCATATCGAATTGTCCGACACCTTTGTCATGCGTGAGATTTTTGCATTTTCCCAGGGGGAAGGTCGGAACGTCACGACCGGAAACATCGGCGGCCATCAATATACCGGACGGATAGAACTCCTCCCCTTTGGCCTGTTCGCCAAAAAAGGAGATTATTTTGAAAGCGATCTCGAAAGGGAAGAACACCCCAAACTAATGTTTGCGGCATCCTATGACTACAACGACAATGCGGTCAGGAACCGCAGTAATATGGGTATATACATGATTACAGATGACGGCTTTCACGAAACCCCAATTCAAACGCTCTTTGTAGATGCCATGTTTAAATACCGGGGGTTTTCTCTAATGGCAGAGTACGCCTCGCGTGATGCAGATGACCCCATTGCGCTGAATTCTGATGGCACTCCGACGGGTGTCGTGGTACAGGTAGGGAATTCCGTTAACTTACAGTCGGGGTATCTTTTTAAAAACAATTGGGAAGTGGCAGGAAGGTACACCTATGTGAACCTGGATGAAAACATCACAGGAAAAGGCCCTCAAAACCAGTATACCCTTGGGCTTTCAAAGTATTTTGTGGGCCACAAATTAAAAGTTCAGACCGATGTCAATTATCTGGATCTGGATGACGACACAGGAACTGTCCTATGGCGGCTTCAGGTGGATCTGCACTTTTAAAAAAAATAACTTTTAGATAACACCCGGGTCGGGTTTTGAAGAGATATTTGTACCTTGTATTTACAATCTTATGGATAATATTTATCTCCTGATGATTATCGCTTTGGCCGCCCTGGCCATAGCAGACCTTGTAGTAGGTGTCAGTAACGATGCCGTAAACTTTCTCAATTCGGCTATTGGGTCAAAAGCCATTTCCTTTAGAACCATAATGATTGTCGCCAGTTTGGGGATTGCATTTGGCGCCATTTTTTCAAGCGGTATGATGGAAGTGGCCCGGAAGGGTATTTTTAATCCCGGGGAATTCTATTTTGATGAAATCATGTTCATCTTCATGGCGGTCATGATTACCGACATCCTTCTGCTTGATTTCTTCAACACCCTTGGGATGCCTACATCTACAACGGTATCCATAGTATTCGAATTACTGGGGGCTGCGGTGGCCATGTCCCTGATTAAAATCGCCGCAGATAATGGTTCTTTTGGCGATGTGGTGAATTACATCAATACCACCAAAGCCACAGAAATTATACTGGGTATTCTATTATCGGTGGTCGTAGCATTTTCCATTGGAGCCCTGGTGCAATGGGTATCCCGACTGCTGCTCTCCTACGACTTTCAGAGAAAAGCGAAATGGGTTGGGGCCGTATTCGGGGGTATCGCCCTTTCGGCCATCACCTATTTTATTTTTATGAAGGGAATCAAGGGTACGCCATTTGCCGGAGAAACCTATGACCTCATTGGCGGGATGAAGATTTCGGAATTCCTTGAAGCTAAAGTGGTTTCCATTATAGGGGTGAGTATTGTTTTCTGGTCCTTACTGTCCTATCTTCTGGTAGCTGTATTCCGTGTAGACATCTATAAGGTCATCATTGGCGTTGGGACGTTTGCCCTTGCCCTGGCCTTTGCCGGTAACGATTTAGTTAACTTTATCGGTGTGCCGATTGCGGCCTACCAGTCCTACGAGGCCTGGACAGCCTCAGGTATCCCGGCGTCGGAATTCAGTATGTCTGTCCTGACTGAAAAAGTGCCCACGCCCACCATCCTCCTGTTCATCTCCGGACTCATTATGGTGGCTACCCTCTGGCTTTCGAAAAAAGCCCGATACGTCGCTGATACGGAAATTAATCTGGCCAGGGAAGGGGAAGCCAAAGAGCGTTTTGAGCCTAATATCCTCTCGAGAAACCTGGTGCGGTTCACCATTATGGCGAATGAGTACACCCGCACCGTCCTGCCGGATTCCCTGCTGAATAAAATCAACAAGCGATTCGAAAAACCCGTCATCAAACTCAACCAGGGCAAGGTACATGAATTACCAGCCTTTGATATGGTGCGCGCTGCTGTAAATCTTATGGTCGCCGGAATTCTTATTTCCATCGCTACCTCGTATAAACTGCCTCTGTCCACAACCTATGTTACATTCATGGTCGCCATGGGAACTTCACTTGCCGATAAGGCGTGGGGAAGTGAAAGCGCCGTGTACCGGGTCGCGGGTGTTCTGAATGTCATTGGAGGCTGGTTCATGACAGCCATCATTGCCTTTATTGCCTCCGGTATTATTTTAACGGTCATTAGTTTTGGAAAGGGAGCTGCTATTGGAATTCTGTTGTTTGTAGCCATCCTCCTCATAGGCAGGAACTACATCTCCCATCGGAAAAAGAGTCAGGAGCTCAAGGCAGAAGATGGCCTGAGAAGAACCGAAAGCAGTCACCTGAAAGGAGTTATCGCCGAAAGCGCCCATAACATATCCAAGGTGGTAAAACGAAGCAATAAAATCTTCACTAATTCCATCAATGGGCTTTCAAAAATGGATCTGGACCTCTTGAATAAAAACAAGAAACAAGGCGCAAAACTTTCAGCAGAAATTGATGATTTGAGGGATAGTATTTTCTATTTCATAAAAAATCTGGATGAGACGAGTTTGGGGGCGAGTAATTTTTATATCAATATTCTGGGAGATCTTCAGGATATGGCCCAATCCCTTGAGTACATTGGAAAGGTGAGCCATAATCACGTCAACAACAATCATAAAAAACTCAAATACAACCAGATCAAGGAACTCAAAGAGATCGATCTGCTTCTGGAAGAATTACTCAACAGTACACGAGAGGTTTTTGATACGGAATCTTTTGATAAGCTTGGTGAAATAATCGACCGCAAGCAGGAGCTTTTTGGATTATTGTCCCAGAAAATAGAAAAACAAGTGGCCCGTACGCGGACCGAGGAATCCAGTCCTAAAAACACGACCCTCTACTTTTCCTTGCTTTTGGAGACCAAAGACTTTGTGACCGCCACTATGAATTTGCTGGAGTCATACCGGGAAGCTCATGAAGGAACGATCAATCAGATTCCCCACTCAAATAGTCCCCTATCCCCCTAAACCTGACATTTCCTGAATCCCTATAATCAGGGCGCATAAAATCATTTAGGGAAGAGGGTTTAACGGCAACGTAGTGTTCTCCTTTCTTCCGTATAAGATTGTGGCAATCTCGATCAGGTTCTGAATCATGTCATTCAGATGGTCATGGTCATTGACCAGGGAGGAAGCCATTTCAGGGGTAATCTTATTTTTCCGGATTAACTGATCGATTTCCAGGTTCCCCATCTTGCTATTCTCAATGGCTTCCCCCGACAATTTAGCGAGTTTGAGCCTGTATGTCTCCCCGTTTGAATCCTGTCGGTATCCCTGAATAACCCTGAAGACCTTAATCAACTTTTTACGGAATTTATCGTATTGACTGATCATCACAGGATGCGATTCCCGGAGATAATGGTTGACGTTTCGGCTGAGTTCGTTCGAATGCCGAATCACTTCCACGATCTTTCGATTGGCTGTTTTAAGTTCGGAAATCCGCTGGTGTTGCGCCTCGGAAAGGGATAAATCGCTCTGGGCGTGGACGGCAAAGGCAATGATTTCACTGTAGATCCGCTTTACTTTGGTCAGGTACAGTTCCCGAACGTCAACTCCTAAGTCCTCCCTGGATTTATGAACCACTTTCTTTGGCTTCGCTTCCGATAAGATGTCTGAACGATGCATACTCAGGGCATGGGCGACAATTTCGAATGCGGCATGCTCAAACAAATACTGTGTTTCCCGTTCCAAAGCGGACAGGGCGGTCTCCGGATATGTCAAGGCTTCTTCGTTGAGAAACTTAGGCTCCTCTATGGGGCGCTCAGGGGGTATTCGCTCGGGTATCATCTTTGTGACCAGTTTGGCCATGGGGGAAATAAACCCGATCATCAAAAAAGTATTGGCCACATTGAAAAAGGTATGAAATAAGGCAATAGCCACGGGAACAGCAGTGGAATCCACATAAGGGGAACCGGAACCCAGGCGCTCCGTCATCCAGGCTACGCCTCTGAGAAATGGATAAAACGCCATGAGCATCCAAACGACCCCCAGGAAATTAAACAGAAAATGAGCCAGGGCGGTTTGTTTGGCTCTGAAATTACCTACCATGGCCGCGATATTTGCGGTAATAGTCGTCCCGATATTCTCGCCCAATACCATAGCTGCGGCAGCCTCAAAAGGAATCCACCCCTTTGCGGCCATCAACAGCGTGAGCGCCATGGTCGCACTGGAGGACTGAATCAGTACCGTCAATACAGTTCCCACAAAAAGGAAAAGGAGGACGGAGCCAAATCCGTGCCGGGTATAGCGCTCTAAAAATGCCAGAACCTCCGGGGTTTTCTCAATATCCGGCATATGTTCTTTCAGGAATTCGAGACCGATGAACAAGAGCCCGAACCCCACGATGAAGGTACCCCAGTACTCCCAATTCTTATTTTTAAAAAATGTAAGCCCAACACCCAGACCTACCAGAGGCAGTGCAATACTGCTCATACTGACTTTAAACCCGAGCAGGGTGATCATCCAGGCCGTAATCGTAGTCCCGATATTGGCCCCCATAATGACACTTAATGACTCTGTCAGGGTCAACAGGGACGCATTGGCAAAGCTCACCACCATGAGGGTAGTGGCCGAAGAAGATTGAATTACAGAGGTAATTAGAAAACCGGTAAGCACTCCCAGAAACCGATTGGAAGTCAGGCCGGCCAGGATGGCTCGCATCCGATCCCCGGCCAGTTTGGTCAGGGCATCGCTCATGGCTTTCATCCCGAACAGGAAAAGCCCCAGAGCCCCAACCAACTGCAAAATGTCTGTGAATGCGTATGTCATTACTTAAACTACGGACAGTTTTGTTGTATATTCTATGACAACTTGTCGATAGTATAATGTAAATTTATTAAACTCGCGATAATTAATCCGTGAATACAATCCCATGCGCCACCTCCTTTTCAAACTCTTTTTTCTCTCCGGAATTTTTATGGCTTCAGGCCAGGACCTATCCCCCCGGCAAATTCTGGACAATAGCATTTCGTATCACGATCCCAATGGGGTATGGGGGTCTTTTGAGGGTTCCTTCAACGTTCGAATGGATACGCCCGAACGCCCTCCCCGGCTGAGCGAGATCACCCTGAACCAGAACGAGGCGCGTTTTCGCCTGCACGTGCGGCAGGGGGAGGACGAAAAAACCTACGAACTAACCGGCCAACAGTGCACCCTGCATTTAAACGGAAGGGAGGACTTCTCTGAAGCCGACGCCAAAACACATCGCCTGACCTGTGAAAGTGCCAAAATGTACAGGGATTATTACTCCTATCTCTACGGACTTCCCATGAAGCTCAGGGATCCCGGAACCCGGATCAGTCCTGAAGCCGAAAAGCGGACTTTTCAGGGGAAGGAGTATTGGGTTTTAGAAGTGAACTACGATCCTGAAGTTGGAAAAGACCTGTGGTATTTTTATTTCGATCCGGAGTCTTTTGCTATGGAAGCCTATCAGTTTTATCACGACAAAGCCAAAAATGACGGAGAATACATCATGCTTGAAGGGGAATTCTTACTAAATGAAATGCGTCTCCCTAAAACAAGGCGCTGGTACACCAACCGTGAGGCCAGACACCTCGGAACTGACATCTTACAGGATTTATAGTGCATTTCATCGATTATCCCCTATAAAACATACGCTTTCAAAGGTTTTTAATTTAGCTTTAAGTAAATGTTTTAGGTTCCATGTCCGCAAATTTCCTCGAAAAAACCTATCTGACAACGCATGAATTGGCGATAGGAACCTTTCGCTTTTATGAGCATGTAGTTGTGGGTCAGGTTCGTGAGGGAATGCAGATATCCATGGACAATGTACTGCCGCTTTTGGCGCTGAGCTGGGAGGCCTACCGCGACACATCTGTGGTGTATATTTCCGATCGGAAATACTCTTATTCCCTGGATCCCACCATGTATTATGAGGTTCAAAAACTCGTGCCTCATATGTCTGGTTATGCCTGGGTTGTCTACAACGAGATCAACCGAAAAATTGCGGAACTCGAAGCGCGCTTTGTACAATGCCCCAACGCCATCCACACCACTATGGATGCCGCGCTGCAATGGTCTGTGAATCTCCTTCAGAACGAGGGTGAAAACTAAACCCTCAAAGCAGGCTCTTTACTCCTCTCCATCCGTGCCCATGAGTTCATACCCCTGATTGATCCCCTTTTCCAAAGCCGGAACACCCCGCTGCATCCAGACAGGCTCCGGAGCTCCCTGCAAATAATGGTCGAAGAACTGAGCCATACGGATATTGAAATCCTTCCTGTTCTGAAGTTTTAAGGGCCAGTGGGGCTCTCCGTTGTAATTTAAAAACCAGGACGGCTTACCCAATCTTCTGAGGCTTACAAAAAATTCAATCCCCTGGTACCATGGGACGTGCCCATCGGCGTCATTATGCATAATAAGCAAGGGCGTGTTAATTTTATCGATGTTGAAAATGGGTGAATTCTCCAGATAGCGCATGGGGTATTCCCAGGGTGTTCCCCCAATCCTGCTCTGGGTATGTTCATACTGGAACTGCCGGCTCAGCCCGGTCCACCAGCGGATGCCTCCATAAGCACTAATCATATTCGGCACCGGTGCTCCGGCTTCTGCCGCCTTAAACATATCTGTTTTGGTCACCAGGTAAGCGATCTGATATCCGCCCCAGCTGTGCCCCTGTACGCCGATATTATCCTTGTCGACAAAGCCTTTTTCAATCAGGGCGGTCACCCCGGGAATGACGCAATTATAAGCACTCTCCCCGGGATACCCGATCCGGTAGTGCACATCCGGATTAAAGATCAGGTACCCCCGGCTCGCATAAAAGGCGTAATTGATGGTAGAGCGCCCCGGAGAAGGTGCGCGGTGGCGGTGCAGCCCATCTGAGCTTCTCTCGTAAAAATTGACGATCATGGGGTATTTTTTCGACGGATCAAACCCTTCGGGCTTCACCAGCATTCCCGACAATTGGACGCCATCCAGAGAAGTCCACTGTACAGGCTCAATAGTTCCCCAGCGATACGCCTCCTGCTGGGGGTTCGCCCTGCTGATCTGTACTGCCTCCTGAAAATCGGCTCCACTGGTCCAGATATCGGGGAAAACTTCAAAGGACTCCCGGGTGAACATATAGGTATCGGCCTTTTCTGCCTTCACGGGAGTGCCAAATCGATACGGCCCTTCGAGCAGTGGCTTCACGGTTTTACGCCTGGGGTCTAAAAGCGCATATCCGCTGCTCTTGTCTTCCTCATGAAAGGTAGTGAGTAACCATTCCGTTTTGGAATCCAGATAACGCTGCTCTTTATCCAGCGCGACATACCGGTACACCGTTTGGGATTCCCGCCCCTGGGTCAAGCGCTCCCCCACCCCTGTATTGGGATCAAACTGCCATAAATCGTACCGGTCGTAGAGGATGAGCGCCTTATCTTTTTCCGTCCATCCGGCCGCACTATAGGATCGGGGCAAACTCGGGCTGTCATGAAGTTCATCGTAGAAAACCTTTCCCCGGGTCAGGTCTTTTCGCACATCGGTTTGTATGTTATAGGCAAACCAGGTGCTATCCGTAGACTGGTACCCATAGATATATTCCCCTTTCGGACTTAAGTCTACCGGGCCTGATACGCCCTTTAACACCTCTTTCTTTGAACCTTTGGCGATGTTTACCAGGGCGTAATCGCGGGTGGTTCTCCCCGTCCATTGCCGCTGCAAATCATAGGGCGTAGTTGTACTGACCAGGGCAAAAGGCGCATTGCCCTCATCCCCAAGCTCGATGTCCGGATAGGCCTCTGAGGCCAATGGTTGAATTTTACGGGAAGGCAGATGTACTGCAGCTGTATAATTCGCAATCGAATCATTCTTCAGCTGTATTTCCTGAACTGTGTACAATCTGGGTTCGTCATAAGTCCATACCTCCACATTTACAACTTCCTCGTCGAGCAAAGAAGTATCCCGGAGTACCGGAGACTTTGCAAGACCAAAATACATTCTGGAATCATTTTCCGAAAAGTGAACTTTCGCATATTTTGAAGGCCATAAACCCGACACCTGCATCTCCGGTCCGGCGACAACTTCCGCAGTATCCAGGGTTTCATTCCAGTAATACAAGCGGGTGGGACGCACCTGTACTTTGGTTGTATCCTCATCGGTGATAAACCCGAAATGCTCCCCGGAATCGGAGAAAGCCATTTGCTTGTATTCCGCCTTTTTTGAGCCGTGAATGCCCTGAAGTCTTTCCTTTTCAAGATCCATGACGTATAGTCCCGCATCATCCTCTGCCGTTTCACCAGTGGTAGCAAAAGCCAGGCGCTTTGCTTTTTTGGCAAACACATAATCGGTGACGAACTTAAAGGTATCGTGCCGACCGGTCTCCAACTCCCATAACACCAGGTGATACCCGTTTTTCTTTCCTGGTTTTTTCTCCTTTTTCTTTGCTTTTCCCGAGTCGGTGGAGTCTTTCTCTTTGTTTTTCCTTTCTTTTTCGGGCGCCACCTGAAAGGCGATAAATCCGGACCAGTCCTCAGGAACCTTCAGGGATCGAACATTGGGGAGTTTTATTAGGGACCGCTTATCTAAATCGTATATACCCAGACTGTCGTCGGGCAGGTCTTCTTTTTTAACTCTTCTGCGTTTTAGGGCGAGTACACTATCCTTCCAGGAACCGATAGTGAAAACGGCATATCCGGAGTCATCCGTAAACTGTCCGGCTCGTGCTCTGTCATAGGTAAAAACCGGGCGGCCGTCGGTCTGCTTTATCTTCAGGAACTGATCTTTTTCTCCTTTTTCCAGGTGGTACAGCACAAACGCACCATCCGGGGACAGGTGTTTATTCTCAATGCGGTTCCAAATATCGAAGTCTGTATGGTCCAGGACTTTCTTCTGACCTGAAACAACCAAGAAACTTAGTAGAAAAATAGTAAGGGCAGTGAATCTCATAAAAACAGGCTTGTACATTCCCCCAAATATAAGACATCTTCACCGTAAGGTTCTCCCATGGAAACAACTCCGGTTTTGAGGCCTACCGGTAAAAATTCATCTCATCCATATAGGTCCAGACAGCCTCAGGCAAAAGTGGACGGATGTTCTTCCCCTCCTTATGCTGATTGCGTATAAAGGTGGAGGAAATTTCCATGATCGGGGCAGAGACCTTGTGGATCCGCGGGTGGTTCATAAGCGTGTCCGGGATTTTTTGCTCGGAAATCCGGGGGTATACATAGAGGTCGTAGTACGCCAGAATAGCCTCGTAGTTCTTCCACTTGTGAAACCCTTTGAGATTGTCCTCCCCCATGATCAGGGCGAACTGATGTGTCGCTCCGTAACGCTCCTGCAAGTGGGTAAGGGTGTGGATGGTGTAATTGGGCTGGGCCATTTTAAACTCGATATCACAGGGCTTGAGTTTGGGATATTCCCGAATAGCCTCATAGACCATCTGGTAGCGGTGGTGATTCCCTAAAAGTGTCTGTTTCGCTTTAAAAGGGCTTTTCGGGGTCACCACAAACCAAACCTCATCCAGATCTGAAAATTCTGCCATATGGTTGGCGATGACCAGATGGCCGATATGTATCGGGTTAAAAGTTCCAAAAAACAAACCGGTCTTTTTCATCCGAATCCCCGCTGACCTATTTCTCAGGGGTAGCTTTAGTCCTATCTTGAGACAACCCGATAAAATCCGCAACCAAATCCCGGGATTCTTTCAGGGCGGTTTCCAGATCGATGTTCTTAACTATCTTGTCGAACTGAGGAGCTGTGGCCAATTCGATCGAGGCTTTGGCGATCCGCATATTTATTTTATCCTCACTTTCTGTACTGCGCTTTTTAAGTCGGATTTTGAGTTCATCCACGCTGGGTGGCTTCACAAAAACAGCCAGTGTCTGGTCCGGAAACTTCCGCTTGATTCGCAATCCCCCGACTACATCAATATCAAAAATGACGTTTTTACCTTCCTCCCATAAACGCGTGACTTCCGATTTGAGGGTTCCATAGAAGTTGTCCCGGTATACTTCCTCCCACTCCAGAAAATCGTCATTCTTTATATGCTTTTTGAACTCTGAAATGGACATGAAATAATAGTGTTCCCCTTGCTTTTCCTTAGGTCTTCTGGGACGGGAGGTAGCTGATACTGAAAACGCCAGGTTCAATTCGGGCTGAGAGAGCAAATGCCTGACAATGGTAGTTTTTCCACTTCCGGAAGGGGCCGAAAAAACAATAAGTTTTCCTCCCTTTTTCATAACACATTCAGCATCTGTTCTTTTATCTTTTCGAGCTCGTCCTTCATCTGGACCACGATTCGCTGCATGGCTGCATCATTGGCTTTCGAACCTATGGTGTTAATTTCCCTTCCGATTTCCTGGGAAATAAAGCCGAGCTTTTTTCCATTGGAACCCTCGGAGTCCATGGTGCTTAAAAAGTATTCCAAATGTTTGGACAATCTCACTTTTTCCTCTGTAATATCGTACTTCTCAAGATAGTAAATAAGTTCCTGTTCAAAGCGATTGGGGTCTGCCGTTTCACGCAGGTCGGCCACCGCCCTTTCCAGTCGCTCCCGAACAGATCCCAGGCGCGCTTCATCCATGGTCTTTACCTCCTCTAAAAGCTTTTGGAGGGTTTTAATCCGCTGAGCAAAATCTGCCTCCAGGGTTTTTCCTTCTTCTAATCTGAATGCCTGTAATTCTTCAAGGGCTTTGGCCAGGGCTTCCTGAATTACCGCAAACTCCTCAGGATCCAGCTCCTCCCGCTCCGTTTTTAAGGTGTCCGGGAGTCTCAGGGCCATTTCGAGCAGGCGTAGGGTGTCTCCGGGGGCGATCTCC
>CAKZOC010000218.1 GCA_937136025.1 uncultured Bacteroidota bacterium | reverse complement strand
CACCGGATTACGGGAACATAAAATTCGTTGAGCTTACCAATAAGCCAAAGGGAGATATTCTTCTCCGGGTTTTTTACAGGTTTAATGAACCAGGAGGACATGACAGGGACATAGGTAAAACAAAGAATCATGGCTCCAACCAGTGCAAAACTAAAGGTCATCGCCATCGGCCGGAACATTTTTCCTTCCACCCCGCTCAGAGAAAGGATCGGGATAAACACTATTGGATGGCCCTGATCCGCCAGGTTCTGGTGGCCAAATTACTCCATAAGGAAATCGAGCAATACGGTATTCTCCACCTGAGCGATGCCGGTCGGGAATTTATGGCAAACCCGACCTCCTTTATGATGACAAAAGATCATGTCTATCATGAGGACGCAGCGGAAGTTAATGGTGCCGGGGGAGCTTCTCAGGGATTCGCCACAGATCCGGTGCTTCTTAAATTATTGAAAGACCTTCGGAAAGGAGAGGCTCATAAACTCGAGGTGCCTCCTTATGTTATTTTTCAGGATCCCTCCCTTTCGGACATGGCTCTGAAATATCCCATGAATCTGGAAGAACTCACCAATGTATATGGAGTAGGAGAGGGGAAAGCGCGAAAATATGGCAAACCTTTTCTGGAACTTATCAGTAAATACGTCTCCGAAAACGACATTACCCGACCCGAAGATCTGGTGGTCAAAAGTACAGGGGCCAATTCGGGCTTGAAACTTTATATTATTCAGAATGTGGATCGGAAATTGCCGCTGGATGATATAGCGGCGGCAAAGGGACTTGAAATCCCGGATCTGGTGCGTGAGATGGAGCAGATTGTCTTTAGCGGTACCAAACTAGATCTCGGATACTACATCGACGACATTCTGGATGAAGACCAACAGGAAGAGATTCACGAGTATTTTTTGGATTCCCAAACAGACAACATAGACGAAGCGGTAAAGGAGTTTGACGGGGAGTACGAAGACGAAGAGCTCCGACTTTACCGTTTGAAGTTTATCAGCGAAGTGGCGAATTAGACTTGTTTATACTCCCGAGCATCCCAAATAAAAAAGACCCGGTGAGCCGGGTCTTTTTTATTTGAGTAACACATCAATTAGTAATTCATATTCCCCGTGGTAATCAGGGTGATAACGACCCCGAAGACCAGAATATAAAATACGAGCATCAGAAGGGCGAGCCCTATCCCGATGTAGGAGAGGATCCGGGCTGATTTAATGCTCTCATATCCCGAATATCTCCCGGGTTCTTCCCGGTAAAGCAGCTCTGCTTTCCGGGCATTGTTCAGGCCGATGATGCCAAAAATGGCGCCAAAAGGGCCACAGCATACCAGGGTGCCTACCAGAGATAAAATCCCCATGGTAAGCGCCGTACTGGCTCCGGGTAGTGGTTCCTGTGTCATTTATTCGGGGGTATTAAGTATTCGATTTGCTTATTGAGTCCATTGCTCACTCACGCGCTGGACTTCTTCCATATACGCTTCCCAGCCTCCCATGGACGAAATATTATAGGCTACCCAGGCGGCGTAAAGCACTCCGATAACCATCCCTATAATGGCAATGGTTTTAGCGGTCTTCAACTGGCTGTAGTTGGAGTATAATTCCGGGTTCGCCATATAGGTTTTTTCGTCGTTGCGCAGGATAAAAAAAGCGATTGCAGCGACCAAAGCCCCCGGGATACCCCCTATACAACAGCAGAGGAATGACAGGATGGCAAGCACCAGCGCCAAAGTTACATTGGGTAATTTTTGTTGTTCCATAATCAATAGTTTAGTTGAAGAGTTTTAGAGCGTAATTCGCGAGTATGCTAAAAACAGTGAGGCCAGCCAGCCCTATCGTGATGGCATTCGCTTTTTTAAAGACGACAAACCGGTTCAGCGCCAGGAATCCAAAAAGGGCTATCATGGGGAACAGGGCCGGATACATTTGAAAGGAAGCGACGAGATCACCATGTAAGAGCAGGGCAATGGAGCGTTGGAGGCCGCAGCCCGGACAATCAATCCCCAATACCTGCTTGCTGATACAGGGAAGCATAAGACGCTCCTGAAGCATCAAAATTAAAATAGGGTGATACATGTATTAAAAACTCGGTTCGTTTCCCGAAAAATACTATTAATTTTAAGCAATGAAAATAAAAAAGGGTATTAATTACGTACTGGTGTTCACAGGGGCACTTCTCCTGTTTACAGCCACCTTTCTGGAGTATCCGGAGATTGGACTGGGGGTGGGTTTTGCGCTGCTGATGGCGGGAATTTATCGCATCTCTCTCAGAACCGGAGATTCTCTAAGTGAGTTATCTGAAAAGAAAAGAGATGAGTCGATTTAAGCCAGGAGACAGGGTACAGTTGATGGATGAGCTCACCTCTGGAATCGTAGTTTCGGTGACCCCGGAAAATGTGCAGTTCAGGACACCCGAGGGTTTTGTGCTGGAAGCAGAACAACGCAACGTTGTGCTTCTTCCGGCAGATGAGACCTCTTTTCTGGCCCATAGTGACTTCAGCACGGTATTGAAAGATTCCGATGTAAAGCCTTCCGGGGGTCGGAAACCCGGGCGCAGACAGAAATATGTACCGCCCATGGAGGTCGATCTCCACATAGAGAAACTGGTGCCCTCGGTGCGGGGGTTAAATACCATAGATATTTTAAATTATCAACTCGACGCGGCCCGGGGACAACTGGAATTTGCGCTGGGCAAGAAAATACAGCGCATTGTTTTTATCCACGGCGTGGGGCAGGGGGTTCTCAAGCAGGAGCTCCGGACTTTGTTCCGCAGGTATGAAGGGCTGGAGGTCAACGATGCGGACCCCAGAAAGTACGGTATGGGGGCTACTGAAGTGTATGTAACCCAGGTGGGCTTCCGTTAGTTCTCGGTGGTGACAAAACTGCCAAAATCATCCACGGAAATATTTGTAAGTCGCTCCCCGGCTTCATTGACAAAGGAAACGTTTTTAAGCCGGATGACGTGCTCGAATTGCGTAGTATCCGTTTCGTTTCGACGGGTAAAGATCAGTACTTCTCCGGCCTGGCCTGGGATTTCTTCAACCACGCCCGGGGTAATCGGAGGAACGGCATCGCAAAAATAGGCTGAACTCACGGTAGCGTCAAAGAGGCGGTACCGCACTTGGGACCCTCCCGGAATCGCACTTCGGAGGGTATCGGTTGAAGCTTCATTGCGGATAAGCCCATTGTCGAGATTCAGGATAAGAGCGTCAAATTCGTTTAGCTTAAAAAACAGTTGCGTTTGGGTAGTTGCCGTACCGCAAAAATTTAAGTCGACCTCATCAAAATCAATAGTTTCGATCTGAAGCTCGCCATCGGAACACCCCATAAGGCCTAGGAATAAAAGAATAAAGATGCCTTTTCTCACGTGGCCAAAGTTAAGAGAAAGACAGAGTTATCCACTAATGATTTCACGGTTTTTAGTCGTTTTTCCATTGAAACGGTTATTTTTGAAGCCATTGTTCCGGCTTATGAAACAGGTTTATCTAGATAACGCAGCTACAACCCCAATACGGGAGGAAGTCATTACCAGCATGCACGAAGCGCTTTGTGAGTGCTTTGGAAATCCTTCATCTTCACACGCCTTTGGCAGGGCGGCTAAAACGGGAATAGAACAAGCTCGTAAGGGTATTGCGGCCCAATTGAACGCCCAACCCGGGGAAATCATTTTTACCTCTGGAGGTACAGAGGCAGATAATATGATTCTCAGATGCGCGGTAAGGGATCGGGGGGTGGCAACGCTGATCACCACGAAAATCGAACATCACGCTGTGCTGCACACGGCCGAAGCCCTGGTGGAAGAATATGGTGTTTCCCTGAAGTACATCCCCCTTGATGTGGATGGGAATCCCGATCTGGCAGCTCTGGAAGAAGCTTTGGCATCGGATGAATCCTCCAAACTGGTCAGCCTGATGCACGTGAATAACGAGATCGGAAATCTCCTGGATTTGGAATCCGTAGGAGCGCTTTGCCGGAAGTACAATGCTTTGTTTCATTCAGACACAGTCCAATCCATCGGTCACTTTCCCTGGGACCTGGAGCGGATTCCAGTTGATTTTTTGACCGCAGCAGCGCATAAATTTCACGGTCCAAAAGGGATCGGATTTGCCTACGTCCGTAAAAACAGTGGTCTGAAACCCCTGATCGTGGGAGGAGCTCAGGAACGGGGATTCCGAGCGGGTACAGAACCATATCACAATATTGTAGGATTGAAAACCGCTTTTGAGAAAGCCTACGAGCACCTGGAAGCGGAGCGGCAATACGTCTCAGGGCTGAAGTCGCATTTCATCAAACGGATTACTGAGGCTCTGCCGGGAGTGGCATTTAACGGGTTATCCGGAGACATGGAGCGAAGTACTTACACGCTTGTAAATGTGCGCCTTCCCTTTGATCCTGAAAAAAGCCAACTTCTGCTTTTCCACCTGGACCTTAAAGGTGTCGCCTGCTCCAAGGGAAGCGCTTGTCAGTCCGGGAGTGACGCCGGCTCGCATGTCCTGAATGAAATCCTGAGTCCGGAGGCTTTAAAGCAACCATCACTTCGGTTTTCGTTTTCACATTACAATACTTTGGAGGAGGTGGATTACGCGGTAGATGTTTTGGAAGAATTTGCTAAGTCCTGATAATAAAGGATTTAGTGAGTCTGGCTGCGCATCCATAAACAGCGAGAAGCAGGAGTTCCTGAATGGATCAGCGTTCCTTTAAGAACCTAACCTTTATTGAGGTTTTGTTTGTCGTACGGAAATTTCCGGGCGGCCTTTTTCATCATTTTATCGATGAGGTCATCTGTATTTTTCCCCGATTTCCTGTTGATTTCCTGTTCGTATTTCCAAAGCAGTTTCCCTGAGTCTCCGTCGCTAATTTTAATTCCGATCCGCCCGTAATCGGCATCTCCCAGAATGTAATCCAGGAAGCTCATTTCTGCGGGAACCCCGTTGGAGAGCAGGATATTCATATCGAGGTTTCCGCTCACAATACCGTCAACACCCAATATTTCTGAGAGTTCCCGTATGGTATACCGGTCGATATTTTGAAACGAAATTTCATTTTTAGCCAGCAGGGCATTCGTGTCTTCGCTGTTTTGGAAACTCACTGTAAACTTCTTCTTCTTTTTACCCCTGCCGAAATAGGTTTCCAGAGCATCCTGTACTGCGTAACCCTCTTGTTGTTCCAGCCTTCGAATTTCTGAGGGTGCTACTTCCTCTCCCAAGTCGAGATTCGTAAAGAACGGAAGTATGGCCAGAATCTGATGATCTGAACTCAACCCATCGAAGCTATTGCTGAGATAGATGTTTTTCTGACTCGTGGCGCTTCCATAAACGAGCAAAAAAAAAGTAAACAATACAATTCTGGGCACAGATCTCATAAAAACAAAAGGTGACGAAGTTTAACGGGATGCAAAAATAAGGAAAAGGCAGAAGACAACTCCTAAAAACTTCCCAATATCCGAATCGTGCGAAGGCCCTTACCGTTTAAAAAACGGGATGGTCAGAACTTCGGTATTCCCCACATTGTCGGTGACTTCTACTTCTAAAGTGCACTGCTGCTGGCCGACAATCTGGTCGTCAAAATTGTAGGTAAGGGTGCGGGTTTTGGGTTCGTATTCCATGAGGATCCAGCGGCCATTCAGCGTAGCGGAATAGCTGGAAATTCCACTGAGGTCATCTGAAATCTTAAGGCTGAGGTACCGGTAGTTGGTCAGCCATTGTTTTGCCTTGAAGTTCTTAGGACGCACCACGGGGGGTACCGTATCTAAAGCCAGTGTATACCGGCCCAGGCCGCGGCTTCGGGCTGTAAAGGTGTCCCCGCGTCTAAATGTTTTTTGAAATTGCGGGCGGTCGCTTTCGTCCAGGCGGGCGATATAATAGCGTTCACGCCCGGACTCGGGCAGGTGGGAAACGTCAAAAGTGAGTGTGAAATTCCGATGGACCGGGATAGTGGGTTCATGAATACGGATAAACGTGGTGTCGGATTCGAGATTCAGGTAGGTGTCCTGGTAAAAACTATTGGCGGGAAAATACACCTGCGCTCCTTCCAGTTTAAAGCTTGCGGGTTTTCCTGCAAAGACAAAATAAGGGGTTTTTTCAGGGGTATCTTCCTCCAGCACAGGCAACGCGTTGCCCACTACGGGAATCCGCAATAGGGTTTGATTACCTGCCAGATCCGATATCACCATCTCCACGTCATAGTCCGACCCGGGCTCTACATCTATGGCCCCCTCATTGAAAAGCGTATTGTATAGGCTCAGTTCATTGCCGGGCATTCTGAAGCACGTCTGAATCCGATCCTGGTAACGCGCATAATAGGGATAGTCGATCAGTGTATTGATATATCGGGTTTCCCCAAAGGAAAAGGTGTCAAAATCCAGATCGGTATAGGTTTTTCCATCAACCTTCTGCACGATCTGATACACCCCATTTTTGTTGGCCGCCATATCCTGGCGATCATAGGTTTTAATGCCAAAACCGATACGTCCCGAAGCGACTACAGAATCTGCCAGAAAACTGCCATCGGTCTGTCTTTTAAAACGAATTTCGGTCCGTTTTCCATTTTGATTGACCTGGGCATTATCGGAAAGGGGATAGGCGTACAATCCGGAAATGACCGGATTCGTGGCATCCCGTACCTCCATCCCGTATAGCAGGGGGTTGGTCGGTTTCTCATCCAGGGCATTTCGGATTTCAAAATGCAGGTGCGGTCCTGAAGAACCCCCGGTATTGCCGGAATAAGCAATGGTATCTCCTTTGGTCACCGGAAGGACGCCAAATTCAGGAAATACCTCCAGTTCATACTTTTGCTTTTTGTATTGGAGGTCCTTGACGTATTTCTCAATCTTCGGTCCGAATTTCTGTAGATGGGCATAGACCGAGGTGTACCCATTGGGATGGGAGATATACAGCACCTTTCCATAGCCCCAATGACTTATTTTTATTCTTGTAACGGTTCCTTCTCCAATCGAAAATACCGGCAATCCCTGACGCTGCTGTGTTTTGATGTCAATCCCGGAGTGGAAGTGGTTGGACCGAAGCTCTCCGAAGGTACCTGAGAGAATTAAAGGGATATCCAAAGGGGAACGAAAATCGGTTTCAGAACCTGCATACTGACCGAAGCTTCCGAAACTCAGCAGTAGCCCTAAAAGTAATGTCACCCTTTTTATCATAGCCGTGATTATACTACGAAATTACATATTCGAAGCGCAATTGAAAAACACAGGGTGTTGCGAAAGGCTTCAAATTATTTGCATAAATTCGGATAAAATCCCTTTCTACATGCTTTTGAATCGCCTTTTTTCTCATTTGAAAAAATCCTGGTATTCTTATTTATTGGAGGTAATTGTGGTGGTTCTTGGGATCCTGATCGCTCTGGCACTCGATAATTGGAATGAGGATCGGAAGCTGGCTGAAACAGAAGTACTGGTCCTGAAGGAGATCGATCAAGGGCTGCAACGCCTTATGTGGGAAGTTGAGAGCAATCTTGAGGAGGAAAAAACAGCGAGATCCTCAGGTGAGTTCATTCTCCGCAACTTTGAAAACCGAGGCGGGGTTACAGATTCCCTTCAGACTGCCCTGACAAAAGTCTGGTTTTACACCTATATTCAACCCGACTATGGTCCGTACGAATATGTGAATACCTATGGGGCCAGCGTGATTCAAAATGTTACCCTCAGGGAGAAAATATTGGAACTCTATGGCTTGGATGTAAGAGCCACGGTCGGCGAAAGTAATATTCGCGCGAGGTATATTGAGGATTTGAGATTGCAGATGGGTCAGTGGTACACTTCCTGGAATGCCAATCCTTATCGTTTGGTTCCCACACAGCCCAGAGATTATAAAAAATTACGTGAAGATCCTATATTCCGATATCACTTGAATTCCCAACTCTCGGAATGTACGCGCTGGATTGCTGAGCTCTCCGGGCTGCGCCTTGTCATTTCCGAATTGAGAAACGAAGTAGCGGAGGAAATCCACCGCCGGGATTAAGAATTCGTACCTATAGGAATCCCTGAGGGTGATACCCCTGATCTCTTTAGATTTTCTATGGGTAAAGTGACGCGAATTGCGGTTTGAAAAAAATATTGCGAAGTCCCGTATGGAATGCTATCTTTGTGTAAATGCATTGAAACTTGCCAATGAGTGAATTGGTCGAAGTCGTAGATTCTCTTGAGAATAAAATCAGTAAACTGCTGCATAGGTTAGATGTTGAACAGCAGCAAAAACTGGTTCTGGAAAGAGAAATGAGTGGGCTGAAAACCCAGTGCGAGGCCGCCCAAAGATCCGCGGAAGTATGGGAGGAGAAATACAAATCCCTGAAGATGGCGAGTACAATGCTGGGCAGTGAAACGAATAAAACAGAAGCGAAGCTCAAAATAAATGCATTAATCCGGGAATTGGACCAGTGTATCGTCCAGCTTTCAGAATAAATGCGCGTTCAAATATGACTGAAAAGCTCAAGATCAAGTTGTCTATTGCGGATCGAATTTATCCGCTGACCATTGATCCCTCTCAGGAGGAAGGGCTTCGGAAGGCCGCTAAGAATATCGATCAGTTGGCCAAAAAGTTTGAACAGAATTACGCCGTTCGCGATAAACAGGATGTGTTGGCCATGTGTGCCCTTCAATTCGCATCCAAAATAGAGCAGGGCGGTATAGAACGAAAGGAAGATACTCTGGAAGTGACAGAGCGCCTCAAAGCGCTCGACCAGTTGGTAGCCTCCAAAATGAGCGTTCGCTAAGTTCTTTAACATACCAAATGATATTGCCCACATTGGTCACTATTTTTTGACAAACTCAACACTATTTTTTTTGAAAAGGGTGAGTTTAGGTTGTAAAAGCAAGCCTTCTTGAAAGGATCCTTGAGCAGCTTGGTAGCCCTAAACCTGTTTACTGGAGTTTGTACAAAACTTCATCAATGTGGGCTTTTTTTATGTCTTCTTCTTAGTTGCAGGGGGAGGATTTGAGTGCTTTTACGGCCTTTTAAAGGTTGGTTCTACTGCCATTAATGCGTACAAAAACTCTTATTATTATGGATTTAACAATAGGTATAATCGCCCTCGTCATAGGACTTGCAGTCGGATTTCTGATTGCCAAATTACTAGAAAAAGGGAAGGCCGCCAGGACCATCGAAAGTGCGAAGAAGGAGGCTGCCGCAATCCTTAAAAGTGCTGCCAGTGAAGGAGAAAGTCTAAAGAAAGATAAAATCTACCAGGCGAAAGAAAAGTTTCTCGAACTCAAGGCAGAGCACGAGAAGGTCATTATCAATAAAGACAAAAAAATTGCTGAAACTGAAAAACGCATTCGCGATAAGGAATCTCAGGTAAGCAGTGAAGTAGCGCGCGGCAAAAAGCTAAATGCTCAACTCGAGACCAAGCTTCAGGATCTGGAAAAACGGAAAGCGATTTACGAAAAGCGGCAGGAAGAAGTTGAAAAACTTCATAAAAATCAGATCGAGCAGCTGGAAGTTATTTCAGGCTTATCTGCAGAGGATGCCCGCGGTCAATTGCTGGAATCTCTCAAGGAAACCGCCAAATCTGACGCGATGGCTTACCTGCAGGATTCATTGGAGGAAGCCAAACTAAGTGCCCAACAGGAGGCCAAGAAGATTATTGTCAATACCATTCAGCGTATCGGTACGGAAGAAGCGGTGGAGAATTGCGTCTCGGTATTCAATCTGGAGTCGGATGATGTTAAAGGTCGTATTATCGGTCGGGAAGGTCGGAATATTAGAGCCCTGGAAGCCGCTACGGGTGTTGAGATTGTGGTAGACGATACGCCGGAGGCCATCATACTTTCCTGTTTTGATTCTGTTCGGCGGGAAGTAGCACGTCTGTCTCTGCATAAACTGGTTACAGATGGCCGGATCCATCCGGCGCGTATTGAAGAAATTGTTCGTAAAACCGAAAAGCAGATCGAACAGGAAATACTCGAGGTGGGTAAACGCACAGTGATCGATTTAGGAATTCACGGTCTCCACTCCGAATTGATTCGCCTGGTGGGTCGTATGAAGTACCGCTCATCTTACGGGCAAAACCTACTGCAACACTCCAGGGAAGTCGCTAAACTCTGCGGTGTGATGGCTGCTGAACTCGGTTTGAATCCCAAAATTGCCAAGCGGGCGGGATTGCTTCACGATATTGGGAAAGTGCCCAATTCTGAAACCGAGCTGGAAACACCTCACGCGATTCTGGGAATGCAATGGGCTGAGAAGTATGGGGAAAAACCCGAGGTGTGTAACGCCATTGGAGCCCACCACGACGAAATTGAAATGAATACTTTAATCGCTCCGATCGTTCAGGTTTGCGATGCGATTAGCGGGGCGCGTCCCGGGGCTCGCAGACAGGTGCTGGATTCCTACATTCAACGATTGAAAGATCTGGAGGAGATCGCATTTGGATTTGGAGGGGTTCAAAAGGCTTATGCCATTCAGGCGGGTAGAGAGCTTAGGGTAATGGTGGAAAGTGAAAAAGTCAGCGATGAAAAAGCAGCCCAGCTGTCCTTTGAAATCTCTCAGAAAATTCAGACAGACATGACGTATCCGGGGCAGGTAAAAGTTACCGTTATTCGTGAAACCCGCTCTGTGCATCTGGCGAAATAACACCCGTACTTTCGGATAAGGGGTGGGACTCCTGGATTGGGGGCGTCATTTCAACTGTTGCACTTCATAGGCGTAAACCGCCCGGCCTAAGCTTGCCAGAAAGGGAATGCCTGTCTCGTCGTATTCGTATTGATCGTCATTAAAAACGCCATCGCTATTGACCAGAATGGTCGCCGTTAGCATAAATTCAATACCCTTTTCGGTATCCCTTATATAGGCACAGTCTGTGAGGGTGCCATAGGCGAATCCCACCTTGTTATAAATCTCAATCGAATCTGGGATAGTGGCTTCTGAATCCCCGTAGATAAAGAATTTACAATACCCGTCCGGATACATATCCTGGGGGTAGCCCGAAAGGCGGGGCAGGGTTTTCATAGTATTCATCAGGAATTCCCGCTGTTCCTCGCTTATTTCCAACCGAGAATCTGGCGGAAAGGTTTGCGGGAAAATAACCCGTTGCAGTAATCCGTGCATGGTTTGTACGGGCAGGTAGTTCTTTAAACTGAAGTTAAAGGGTTTTGAAATCAGGGAGTCCCCCTCGAAAAACCCAGTGCCTTTAGTGATACCGGCCAGGTCTAAAGGTTGGGGAGGAGTGTTCACGATAGGATTTGTCAGGGTCGTCAGACTGTCATTCAGGTATAAGACAAGGGGCTGGGTGGTCAGGTCTTCCCGGTGATAACCCAATCGGTGACTGATCCGTATCGGACCTGCTTTTTTCGCACTTATGCGGGTGTTGATTTCGTCCTGACCGAGGAATTCGATAAGCCGGTTGCTCGCATGGTTGTCGCTCACCGCGAAGATCTTCTCGATATCTTCCGCAAAGGTGTTTTCCACACTATCCCCTTCGATATAGTACCGGTAATCCCGATTCAGACTGTCTATAGAATTTAATTTCTCCAGGGCGGCTATGGCTATCGGAAATTTAACCGTGCTCGCCGGGTAGAAATACCGATCCTTGTCTACGCCGTAGGTATAATCCATAAAGCGGGTGAAGTCCCCGGTTCGATCAATACGGGTGTAGTGAATCTGAATCTCATATTCCCCGGGATTCTCCATGACACGGGAAATAGCCGGGTCCTCAGAATCTAAAATATCCAAAAGCGGATCCCCTCCCGATTTTGATGCCTCACAGCCGGCGAGCAGGAACAGCAATAAACTTCCCATGAGCCCCGCAGAGCGCTGGTTTAAAAAGTTGTGCAGGTATTTCCAATGGTGCATATAGAACGGTTGGTTATGGTTTTACTCATTCGGCAAGGCTTCCCCTATGGGGCTTCAGGGCATCCCTGAATTCGGGCATTTCAGAAGCTGCTACGACCATAAAAGCCAGACTGTGCATCTCACTGAGATGCTCCACACCTGTGGGTATATCCGGTCTGAAAAGGGGGGATTCTCTTAAATGAAGTTCAAAATGCCGTGCAGTTTCCCGGGATTGCGGCCCCCGGAAATCCCAAATCAATTTTATTCTTTTATCCATAGGACTCATTTACTTCTCCGAAACCGAAGTGCCCTGTTCGGCGAAATTTTTGAAATCGATCATGTAGGTACGCGTTTGTTTTTTAAACATTCCCGGCATGAGCCACCCCATAAGTCGCATCGGAAAACTGGAAAACTGGAATTCGTTTTCACAAATCCATCGGCAGCCGTCTTCTCCGGCTTCTTTAAAATAATTCTTCTGGATATTGTGGACTCCTTTCGCGTCATAGGTCACGCAGAAGGTTTCGGGAAGTGTTTTTGTAATCATCGTCTCAACCATAACCAAATGGCGTTTGCCCATCTGGTACTCGAGTTCCCGCTGAAATCCTTCTTCCCCGGGTTCCCCCGTCAATGGCCGAAGAGACTGAAGCCCCCGTTGCCAGTGCTTAAAATTGTCGGAATCTTCCAGTAGGCGTACGACGTGTTCCCTCGAACGATTAATAGCTACTTCAGTGGTATAGTTCAAAGTACGGCGGTTTTGTTCCAAGATATTAAAATTGAGGGGATTCACGGTACTAAAAATGTGTTAATGGAACTCCTGCATGCTTGTGGGGGAAGGTGATATTGTTATTTTTGACCAATGATTCCAAGCAACGCTCATGCCCGCGTTCTCATAGCGGCCGTATTTCTCTTTCCGGCCCTGTTTCTTTTTTCAGGCTGCGAAGGCTTCTTCAGGGAAAAGCCACGGGAAACCCCGCTGGCCCGGGTAGGCGATTCATACCTGTATCTGGAAGACCTGCAACCCAAACTTACCGGGGCCTACACAGCCACAGACAGCATAGCTTTTGTGAACAATCTGATCAACGAATGGGCTACGCGGCAGTTGTTGCTCTCCAAGGCGCGAATCAATTTGCCTGAAGAGCAATTAAAGGAATTCGAGTTGCTTATTTCCGATTACAGGGCTGAGCTATACACCCGGGCATACAAGGAGGCCCTGGTGGCTCAGATAGCCGATACGCTCGTGGGAGAAGAGGAGCTTTTGAGTTTTTATGAAAAGGAGAAGGAGAATTTCAAATTACAGGAGAAAATTCTGCAGCTCCGCTTTATTGAGATCCCTCAGCAATTTATCAATCAGGAAGAAGTGACCCGCAGGCTTAAGAGTTTTGAAGGGAATGATTTGCGATTTCTCGATTCAGTCGGGGTTCAGTTTAAAAAATTGCATTTCAATGATTCCCTGTGGGTGCCTCTGTCCAGAGTCGTCGAAGAAATCCACCCGCTGACCTACGAGAATGAGGCGGAGTACCTAAAAAAATCACAATTTTTTCAGTTGGAGGATTCAACGGGGGTATATTTGACCAAGGTGGTGGATGTGCTGGAGCCGAATGAGGTGGCCCCCCTGAAGTATATTGAACCGACGATTCGGCAGGTGCTCCTGAATCGACGAAAAATGAAGTATTTACGTGCTCTTGAGGCTGACTTGATGGATGAGGCAACCCGGGAGAAAGAATTTGAAGTCTATGAAAACAACTGATTTTGTTTTAGCAATTGCCCTTTTGGTCGGTGGAACCTTTACAGGGGTGGCCCAGGTAAGGGACTCCGTCCCCGACACTCAAATTGAACCTCCTGAGGAAATTGTGCAGGAGGCCTATACGGCAGGAAATGCACAAATGCCGCCTAAGCAACGAGTGAAACTCGATGGAATTGCGGCCGTCGTGGGGGATTATGTGATCCTGGATTCCGATGTGGAGAAGACCCTGCTGGATTTAAGGAATCAGGGGGCAACCGAGGAAGATGTCGATCAGTGCAGCCTGCTGGGTAAACTGATGGAAGACCGGCTCTATGCACACCAGGCCGTTCAGGATAGTATTCTGGTTGCGGATGATGAAGTGAACAGTACGAGCGACCAGTATATGCAGGAGTTTGTACAACGACTCGGGTCTATGGAGAAGGTTCTGGAATTTTACAATCAGGAAACTGTAGAGGACCTGAGGGAAGAGCTTTTTAAGATCAATAAGCTTCAAATGCTCTCTCAGCGGATGCAGCAGGATATTGTGGGGGAAATAGAGGTGACTCCGGAAGAAGTCCGGCAGTTTTTTAATAAAATCCCGGAAGATGAACGCCCGGTTTTTGGAGCAGAACTCGAAATCGCCCAGATTGTCAAGAAGCCTGAAATTCCTGAAGAAGAAAAACAGAAAGTCATTGACCTCCTGAATGAAATCAGGGAAGATGTGGTAGACAACGGGGCCAGTTTCCGGGTAAAGGCCATTCTCTATTCTCAGGATCCGGGTTCAAAGTCTAAAGGAGGGTTTTACTCCATGACGCGTCAGACCCCATTTGTGAAGGAATTTAAGGATGTGGCTTTCAGTTTGAGGGAAGGCGAGATTTCCGAACCTTTCGAATCTCCATTCGGATATCACATTATATTCATCGAAAAAATTCGCGGACAGGAACTCGACCTCCGCCATATTCTGATTCAGCCGGAAGTCCCTCAGAAAGCGCTTGACGATGCCCGTAAGGACCTGGACAGCATTCGGACGCATATCATGGAAGGGAAGTACACCTTTTCGGAAGCAGCTATGAATTTTTCAGATGAAAAGGAGACCAAATTCGATGGTGGGGTACTGCGAAACCCTGCGGATTTTGGATCGCGGTTTGAACTGACCAAGATGGATCCCAAACTCTACAACCAGGTTCGGAACCTGAAGGACAATGAAATTTCTACGCCCACTCTGGAACCAGATCCCAGGGGAGGCCCTCCGAGTTATAAGATTTTGATGGTCACCAACCGTTTCGATGAGCACGAAGCTGACTTTGCCCGCGATTATATGAAGATCCAGGAACTGGCCCTTCGCGATAAACAGTTCCGCGCCATTCGGGAGTGGATGAGTGAGCGTATCGATGAAACCTACATCAGCCTGGATTCCGACTATAAACAATGCGAGTTCACCAACAATTGGTTAAAAGAATAATATGTCGGATGTAGAAGGGGTTAAGCGCCTGGTCGAAAAGCACAAGGCACTCAAAAAGGAGATCGGCAAAGTTATTGTCGGGCAGGATGAGGTGGTCGATCAAATCCTCTGGTCCATCTACACCGGGGGGCACTCTTTATTGATCGGAGTCCCCGGACTGGCTAAAACACTTATGGTCAATACGATAGCTCAAACTCTTGGGCTGGACTTTAAAAGAATACAGTTTACGCCGGACTTAATGCCCAGCGATATCCTGGGGAGTGAAGTGCTCAACCAGGAGCGAAAATTTGTCTTTGTGAAGGGCCCCGTCTTTGCCAATATCATACTGGCGGACGAAATTAACCGGACCCCCCCTAAAACCCAGGCGGCTTTGCTGGAAGCGATGCAGGAGCGCGCAGTGACTATTACAGGGAAGCAGTATAAACTCGAGGAGCCTTACTTTGTGCTGGCTACTCAGAATCCCATTGAGCAGGAAGGGACGTATCCCTTGCCGGAGGCGCAGTTGGATCGCTTTATGTTTGCCATTCGATTAGAGTACCCGAGTTTAGAAGAGGAAATACAGGTGGTAAAGAACACCACAGATGATCGGAAAACGGAAATATCTACTTTGTTTAGCGCTGAGGAGATCCTTGAGATCCAACATCTGATTCGCCGGATTCCCGTTCCGGATAACGTGGTGCGTTACGCGGTGGAACTCGCCCAGAAAACCCGTCCGGGCCAGGCAGGGGCTTCTGAACTCGTCAACCAGTATCTGGACTGGGGCGCAGGACCGAGAGCTTCTCAGAACCTGGTACTGGCCGCTAAGGCACATGCGGCTGTAGACGGTCGTTTTTCTCCTGATATTGCCGATGTGAAGGCTGTGGCTCCGGGCATCCTCCGACACCGTATTCTACGCAATTACAAGGCCGAGGCCGAAGGTATTTCCGATGAGGTGATTATCGATAAGCTCCTCTGATTCCTTTGATGCAGTAAATGAGTTCGGGGAATTTACAGTGCGGTATTTCCGACGCATAATTGATCGCCAGAGTTGTTAAAAAAGCAGTATTCCCCTTAGGAAGTTGCTAATCGCGCTGCCTTGTCTGTATGGAATTATCGAAGTTAAACCTTCGGAAATATGATTTTGTCAAATCAGATGAAACGCCTTCTCAATAGTTTTAAATACCCTTTCATTTTAGTACTTTTGATAGCGTTAGAAACACAGAAATCCTGAAGACTATGGCATACGATATCGATATGATCAAAGCGGTTTACTCCCAATTCCCTTCCCGTGTGGATAAGGCGCGTGAATTGATGGGAAAACCCTTAACCCTTTCTGAGAAAATCCTGTATACCCACCTGTGGGAGGGTATGCCAGAACACATATTTGGGAGAGGGGCCGATTATGTGGATTTCGCTCCGGACCGCGTAGCCTGTCAGGATGCGACGGCCCAGATGGCATTGCTGCAGTTTATGCACGCCGGGAAGCCGAAAGTAGCCGTGCCCACCACGGTACATTGCGATCACCTTATTCAGGCCAAGGTAGGCGCAGTGGCCGATTTAAAACGCGCCAATCAGACCAGCAATGAAGTTTTTGATTTTCTGGAATCGGTATCCAACAAATACGGTATTGGTTTTTGGAAACCGGGAGCCGGAATTATTCATCAGGTCGTTCTGGAGAACTATGCCTTTCCCGGGGGAATGATGATTGGGACGGATTCACATACCGTAAACGCCGGAGGTCTTGGGATGGTAGCTATAGGAGTCGGTGGTGCCGATGCCGTCGACGTGATGGCCGGGATGGCCTGGGAATTGAAATTCCCAAAACTGATTGGGGTAAAACTCACGGGAAAACTCAGCGGATGGACCGCCCCTAAAGACGTGATCCTCAAAGTGGCAGATATCCTCACGGTAAAAGGAGGTACAGGAGCCATCATTGAGTATTTCGGAGAAGGCGCTCTTTCCATGTCGTGCACCGGAAAAGGAACTATTTGTAATATGGGGGCCGAAGTAGGGGCCACGACCTCTACCTTCGGGTATGACGAGTCCATGGATCGGTATCTCCGGGCCACGGGACGGGCAGATGTGGCGGATGCCGCCAACGAAGTAGCGCCTTACCTGACAGCTGACCCGGAAGTCTACGCACATCCGGAGTCTTATTTCGATCAGGTTATTGAAATCGACCTCACTACTTTGGAACCCCGTTTAAACGGACCTTTTACGCCCGATCTTTCAACCCCTATTTCTAAAATGTCTGAAGCGGCACGCGAAAATGACTGGCCCTTGCGTGTTGAAGTGGGCTTGATCGGTTCGTGTACGAATTCCTCATACGAGGATATTTCCAGGGCGGCTTCCCTGGCGAAACAAGTAGCCGAAAAAAACTTAAAAACCAAAGCGGATTTCACCATTACCCCGGGGTCCGAACAGGTCCGGTATACCATTGAACGGGATGGTTTTATCGATACCTTCAACAATATTGGCGCGACAGTATTTGCCAATGCCTGTGGTCCCTGCATCGGGATGTGGGATCGCTACGGGGACAAGGCGGCTACGGGCCCTCGAAATACAATCGTTCATTCCTTTAACCGGAATTTTGCAAAGCGTGCAGACGGGAATCCCAATACCCTGGCGTTTGTAGGCTCTCCAGAGCTGGTAACGGCTATTGCGATTGCCGGAAGATTGGATTTTAATCCGCTTACCGATACACTCATCAATGAAGACGGAGAGGAAGTGCGACTGGATGAACCCAGAGGTTATGAGTTGCCGCCTGAAGGTTTTGCTGTGGATGACGCCGGGTTTATCCCGCCCACGGAAGACGGAAGCAGTGTTCAGGTTGTCGTAGCTACAGATTCTGAACGGCTCCAGCTTCTCGAACCTTTTGAACCCATCAAACCGGAATCCCTGCAAGGGATGAAGCTTTTGATAAAGGCCTTTGGGAAATGTACCACAGATCATATCTCCATGGCGGGCCCATGGCTGCGTTACCGGGGCCATCTGGACAATATTGCCAACAATACCCTCATCGGGGCGGTGAATGCTTTTAATAAGAAGACGAATTTCGTCAAGAATCAATTGACAGGGGAATACGGCGGGGTGCCGGATACCCAGCGGGCATATAAGGCTGCCGGGATTAAGACCCTGGTGGTGGGAGACCACAACTACGGGGAAGGTTCTTCCAGAGAACATGCGGCCATGCAACCGCGTCACCTTGGAGTCGCCGCGGTACTGGTCAAATCTTTCGCGCGAATTCACGAGACCAACCTGAAGAAACAAGGAATGTTGGCCCTCACTTTTGACAACGAGGGGGATTATGACCTCATACAGGAGGATGACACCTTTAATTTTGTAGATATCGCGTCCTTTTCAAGCGGCAAACCGCTGACGATTGAGGTGGTTCACAAAGATGGAAGTTCAGACACTATTGTGGCGAATCACACCTATAACGAGGCTCAGATTCAATGGTTCCATGAAGGTTCAGCCCTGAACCTCATTAAAAAACAAAGCGCACAAGGTTAAGATGCGCTGCGAAGAAAACCCTGCGGTATGCAGGGTTTTTTTATATCTCATGATCCTGAAATGAAAGTCAAAAAAAAGACACTTCTCAATATACTGCTGATTCTCTTTGTGGTGTCCTTTTTTGTCACGCCTCTCGGACAGTACTCCAAGATTGCCCTTATGCAGCTTTTCTCTTTCAGCCCTCATATTGTCAGGACATCGGACCGACAAAAGCTGCCTTTTTACAACTGGACGCTGAAAGACGCCAAAGGCGAATTTTTTAATTTCGAACGCTCCAGAGGAAAGGTGGTGCTGATCGATTTCTGGGCCTCCTGGAGACTGCCCAGTCTGCCGGAGTTGAAGTCGTTACAGGGGCTATATGATGACTATGGGGATCGGGTAGATTTTTACATCATTACCAATGAAGAACAGCCTCCTGCTGAAGCATTTATGCAGGAATATGGCTTTACTTTTCCAATCACTTATCAGTTTCTCCAAAGTGAGAGTCCCCTTCCGGATACCGAACCGCCCCGGTCTTACCTGATAGACCGTGAGGGTTATATGGTTGTAGACCAAAAAGGTATGGCCGACTGGAATACGACAAAGGTCCGGGAATTGCTGGATGGGATCCTGGCGAACCCTGAGCAGCCGTAAAGATGTCACAGATTACTACCCTTGCACTATTTCGATATGGCAGTTGGAGGCGAAAATTATGGGCCCTTTCGCAAATGGGGCTTGCCTCAGGGAGGTTAAAGGGTACTCCGGGGATGCGATTTTTTAAATTGCTCGGCACCGGGGCTGAGGGATTTTCGACCAGGCCGGACTGGGCGGTTTATGGAGTCTTACAAGTATGGGATGCCGCGGCTTCAGCAGAAGCTTTTTTCAGAGATCATCCTCAGTTTCAGAGGTATGTGCGGAATGCTGAGGAATCCCTAATCATCTATATGCGTCCTGTCAAATCCAAAGGTCACTGGAACGGGGTCAATCCGTTTGAGGGGACCGCTGCACCTGAGGCCGGGAATAGTGCACTGGCCGT
>CAKZOC010000217.1 GCA_937136025.1 uncultured Bacteroidota bacterium | reverse complement strand
CATTAAAAGATCTAAAGCAAACTCAGGCTCAACTCATTCAATCAGAGAAGATGGCTAGTTTAGGTGAGCTCACTGCCGGTATAGCTCATGAAATACAAAACCCCTTAAATTTCGTCAATAATTTCTCCGAAGTGAGTTATGAACTCATGAAAGAAATGCAGGAAGAAATTGAGAATGGTGATTTAAATGAAGCCAAAGAAATTGGTCATGACATTGAGCAAAATCTCGAGAAGATCAATCACCACGGTCAAAGGGCCAGTGATATCGTAAAAGGAATGTTGCAGCACAGCCGCACCAGCGACGGACATCGGGAACCCACAGACCTCAACGCCCTTACAGATGAATATGTACGTCTGGCCTACCATGGCTTGAGGGCAAAGGATAAATCCTTCAACGCCACAATCAATACCCATTTTGACCCCGGCCTGGGAACCCTGGACGTAGTACCCCAGGATATCGGCCGGGTGATCCTGAATCTGCTGACCAACGCCTTTTACGCCGTGAGTGAAAAATCCGTCAGGAGTACGGCCTCCGAAAACGGAAAGTACGAGCCCACGGTAACCATTCAGACCAAAAGGGAAAAGGACCATTTGGAAATTTTGGTCTCAGATAATGGGGATGGTATGCCTAAAAAGGTTCTGGAGAAAATCTTCCAGCCCTTTTTTACAACAAAACCTACAGGCCAGGGTACGGGTCTGGGCCTGAGCCTGAGCTATGACATTGTCAAGGCTCATGGAGGGGAATTAAAAGTGGAAACCACCCAGGGCGAAGGCACTACCTTTTCAATGAACTTTAAAACGGAGACGACATAAAGTATGAAGGCAAAAACCATACACGGAGATTCCCCCGAAGAAATTCAGGCAGCCTTGCGCCAGAGCCTGGGTGAGGGTTACCGGCCTACAATGGCCATTGTTTTTATTTCCATAAAACAGGATCGGGAAGCAGTGACTTCGCTTTTTCAGGGAGAAGGCATTCAGGTGATCGGTGCGACTTCTTCAGGAGAATTTGTCGAAGGGCATGAAAGCAAGGGTGGGATTGTGGCCATGCTTCTGGATCTCGACCCTTCCTCCTACCGCATCATTCTTCGGGAAATCGGGGACGGCAGCTTACAGGAAGCCGCCACGGATCTGCTGGGCCAGGCACAAAAGGCGTTTTCCAACCCCTGTTTTATCCTGCTCAGCACCTTTCACAGTGAAAAAGGCATCACTGTGGATGGGGAAAGCCTCATCCACCATATACTGAAAATAGCGGGTCCGGAAGTAAACCTCTTCGGAGGCATGGCCGGAGATGATATCACCTTTACGGGGACCTTTGTCTTTACCGAATCCCGGGTGACCGATTACGGAATCGCCGCCCTGGTACTGGATGAGAATAAAATAGGGTTGCGAGGGGTGGCGCTCTCGGGCTGGAAGCCCATTGGCATCTCGAGAACCATTACAAAAGCCGTAGGAAACATGGTCTATACCATCGACCATAAACCCGCTCTGGAAGTGTACCTCAGATTTTTGGGTATCGATTTTGCTTCTTTGGAGAACCAAATTAATTTTTTCAATACCGAAGGGGTGCATTATCCACTCCAAATCGCACGGGAAGGAAAAAACCCAATGTTCTGCAACCCCATTGGATACGATGAAGACAAAGGAGCGCTGATCCTCGAATCTGAGATTGTCTCAGGCACACAATTCCACTTTTCAACCCCTCCGGATTTTGATATTGTCGAGACCATTCTCGAAAAGGCAGACACACTTAAGGAAAAAACAGGGGCAGGAGCCGATGCCCTGCTCATATTTTCATGTGCGGGCAGATTGAGTGCCCTCGGGCCTATGGCCCAGCAGGAGAATGACGGTTTACATGAGATCTGGGAGGTTCCCATGGCTGGATTTTACACCTACGGTGAATTCGGGAAGGCCATGAACGGGGAACACGAATTTCACTCCACAACCAATAGCTGGGTCGTACTAACCGAAAAATAAAAAAAGAATGCGCGTATGAAAGCTAAATCCATAAAAGGGATGTCGCCTGAGGAGCTCAAAGCCAGACTTCAAGAAAGTATTCAGGATGGGTTTTCCCCTACCCTGGCCTTCGTCTTTGCTTCGGTAAAGCTGGACCGGGAAGCCATCCGAACCCTGTTTTCAGAGGCAAACATTTCGGTGTTCGGGGCCACGACCAATGGAGAGTTTATCGATGAGGAGACTGAAAAAGATTCCGCCGCGATCCTGCTCCTGGACCTCAATCCGGATTTCTTTGAAATCTATTACGCAGATTTCGAACAGGACAATTATCGAGAAACT
>CAKZOC010000216.1 GCA_937136025.1 uncultured Bacteroidota bacterium | reverse complement strand
ATACTGCCGGCCTTGAGCTGTTCTGCAAAGCGTGTGGACCCAGAATCCGGCCAAATGGTCAACCGGTTGCCCAGCTCCATGGAGGCATCATGCCCCATAAGCATGGTAGGACGGTTAAGCCCATTGCCCAGGGAAGCACTGTAGGTAAATGTCATCCCTCGCTCTTTACCGGGTTCCTGGCTGCTTCCCGTGTTGAAATCCGGGTATTCGAAATTCACCTGCAGCACATCGGGCACATTGCGTCCGTCTCTATGGGTATAAATGCCACCAGAGGCCATCACCGAGCGAGGCATCCCCATCTTCAAGACGCAATTCAGGCGGTCGTAATCATGGGTTAGCAAATCACCGGAAAGCCCTGAGCCATAAGCCCACCATTTTCTCCAGCGGAAAAAGTGGTTCTTGTTAAAAGGTATCTTCGGGGCCGATCCCAGGAATTGCTCCCAGTCGATGGTGTCAGGATTGGCATCAGGGTGTATGTCATAGTTCCAGGCCCCATTGTCATCGTTTCGGTTTGTGTTGGTTGTTATGAGGGAAATGTGCCCCAAAACTCCCTTGTCCACAATGTTCTGGGCCGTTTTAAAACTCAGGGTCTGGCGGTGCTGGTGTCCCACCTGGAAGACAGCTTTGGAATTTCGGGCAGCTTCTCGCAGCTCATAGGTCTCAGACAAGGTATGGGTCATAGGTTTTTCCACGTATACATGCACGTTGTTCCGGAGAGCTTTAATTGACATGGGAGCATGCCAGTGGTCGGGGGTTGCAATGACCACGGCATCCACCTCTCCACTGCGTATCATGTCGGTGTGGGTAGTGTATCGTTTAACAGGCTGGTCAGGGGTGCTGAAAGACCGGATCGCCTTCTCTGCCTGAACATCGAAGATGTCACAGATCCCTACAATGCGAATATTCAGAGGTTCCTGGCTGCGAAAATCCTCCAGGGCCGTAAAAGGTCGACCTTCCTTTTTGGCCACGACAGTCGCCTCTTCCATAGTAGCAATCCACTCATCTGTTGCATAGCCCAGAGAACGACAGAGCTGCTCGCCACGGATACCAAAACCTATAATCCCCACGCGAACAGGCTCCCCGCCAATGGCCGGGACGACAGACGGAAGGGAAGGCTGAATGTTCAACTGCTCCAGCAATGCCTCTCGTTCCCTTTTTGTTCCGACAGTTTTGGCGGCTCCTGCCCACCAAACAGCACCAAATAAGGGGATGCTCCCTAATGCCAAAAGGGCTTCTCTTCGTGTCCAGCTCATGATAATTCAGTTTTAGTAGTTGCTTTGTTCTTCGAAAAAATTCGGGACAGACCAAAAACGGTACCTGTGGGATAATAGAATAACACCAAGCACGCTACTGATTCGATGAGGTTTTTGTTCACTATCCAGTAACTGCCCTCTGTATTGATTTGGGCCATACCGGGCCAGGAGGGATGTGCCAGGTAATACAACAACAACAGACCGACTCCCACCAGAGCGCCTGCCCGTTCGAATATGCCCAGCATGAGTGTAATGCCGACGAAGACCAGGGCTGTCATATTCAGTGTGTCCACCCAGGGTAAGAAGGTGTCGGTGGTAAGTGCCTGGAATAGCGGTTTAAGCGGTCCCTGGGCTGTAGCCAGGTAACCGAAGCTGGTCCATTCCGGGTTGTAGACCTTGACAATCCCCTCGTAGAGGAAATGCCAACCAATCAGAATGCGCAGCAGGGTGATGCTCTGCTTGAGTCCCCACCTGTTTGATGTTGAAGTCATATCGATAGTGTTTTATTCCAAATACAGTGCGGCCAGAGCCTGAAATTCCCTGTAATAAACGCCTGACGAAGATAGATCGCTCCTGACTTAAAATCAATGACAGATGTCAGCAAAAAGCAACTTAAAGGTAACCGACCTGAGTGAGACATCCCTGAATAGACTTACTCAATTACTTCA
>CAKZOC010000215.1 GCA_937136025.1 uncultured Bacteroidota bacterium | reverse complement strand
TAACGGAACTATCCCATTGGATTGCCAGGGTAATGGCAACCCATGGGATTTCCTATGAAATCATCTTTATTGACGACGGTAGTACCGATAACAGCTGGGAAATCATCCGCCAACTCGCGGAAACCCACCTGGAGATCCGGGGCATTCGGTTTTTAAGGAATTTTGGAAAATCCCAGGCACTTCACGCAGGCTTTAAAGCGGCTCAGGGAAGCATTGTAGCGACCATGGATGCCGATCTGCAAGATAACCCGGAGGAGCTTCCCGCCATGATCGAGATGATAGAGGTTGGTGGCTTCGATATGGTTTCCGGATGGAAGAAAAAGCGGTACGACTCCGTTCTGATGAAGAATTTGCCCTCTAAACTTTTTAACTGGGCCGCTCGAAAGACTTCGGGGGTGCAGTTACACGACTTCAACTGCGGTTTAAAAGCTTTTAGGAAGGAGGTAGTAAAGAGTATAGAGGTCTCCGGGGAAATGCACCGATACATTCCGGTGCTGGCCAAAAATGCCGGCTATCGTAAAATTGGAGAACAAGTGGTACAACATCAGGCCAGAAAATTCGGAAAAACCAAGTTCGGTCCCGATCGCTTTATCAAAGGATTTCTCGATCTTATTACGGTATGGTTTGTCTCTAAATTTGGCAAACGACCGATGCACCTCTTTGGCGCATTGGGGGTACTTATGTTTATTATCGGGTTTGGATTTGCCCTTTACCTCGGGATTGACAAGCTGTTTTTTAATCCCACCGGGCGCCTTGTCGCACAGCGCCCTGAATTTTACATCGCCCTGACCTCCATGATTATTGGAACCCAACTCTTTCTTGCCGGATTTCTCGGGGAAATGATCTTACGCGTTCGCATTACCCAGGACCGGTATTCCATATACGAATCCCTGAATCTGAATCGCTCCCCGGAGGGCGTGTTTCAGCGAGAAAAGGCCTGAATCACTGAGCATCCATGGCCAAACGCGTTTTTATCCGCCCTATGTGTAACTTTGTTAAAAATAATTGATGTCCATGCAGAATTCCATTGCGGAGCGCGCCCAGAAATGGCTCTCAGATTTTTTTGATCCCGAAACAAAAGAAGAGATCCGGGAATTACTCCAACGAAATCCTGAGGAGCTTCAGGACCGTTTTTATAAAACTTTGGAGTTTGGCACCGGGGGTATGCGCGGGATTATGGGTGCAGGGACCAACAGGATTAATAAATACACCCTTGGAAAAAGCACACAGGGCCTTAGCCATTATCTGAAATCAACCTTTGGAAACGAGGGTATAAAAGTGGTGATCGCCTACGACTGTCGCCACAATAGTCAGTCCCTGGCCCGAACGGTTGCCGAAGTATTTTCGGCAAACGGTATTGAAGTGTACCTGTTCTCGGAACTGCGAACCACTCCGGAACTCTCGTTTGCCGTAAGGCACCTGGGTTGTCATGCAGGCGTAGTCCTGACCGCCTCGCACAATCCACCAGAATATAACGGTTATAAAGTATACTGGCAGGACGGCGGGCAAATCGTACCTCCGGAAGATGGGGAAATTATCGCCGCTATAGATCGCCTGGATTACGAGGATATCCGATTTGAAGCCCAACCGGAACGCATTGTAGAGATTGACGAGGAAGTAGACGAGGCCTTTATGGAAGCCAGCGTAAAAAATGGCAGTTTTGGGGTGGCCGGAAAGGAAAATCTGTCCGTGGTTTTCACCTCCCTGCATGGGACTTCTGTCACCGCTATCCCCGAAGTACTCAGACGTGCGGGTTATCAGAATGTCACACAGATCGCCGAGCAAGCCGTTCCTGACGGAGATTTTCCAACCGTTACATCCCCTAATCCTGAAGAACCAGAAGCCCTGAAACTGGCCCTGGTACGGGGGGCAGAAATCGACGCGGATATCGTCATCGGAACGGATCCGGACAGCGACCGCCTCGGGGTAGCCGTAAAAAATGAAGCCGGAGTGCTCGAACTGCTCAATGGAAACCAGACCATGGTGCTGATGACGCGATTCCTGTTGGACCAGCATCGCGAAAAGGGGTTTCAGGGGAATGAATTTATCGCAACGACCATCGTATCCACCCCGATGATGCAATCTATGGCGGATGCATTCGGTGTGGAATGTAAGACTTCCCTGACCGGGTTTAAATGGATTGCAAAAATGATTCGGGATTTTCCGGATCAGAATTTTATAGGTGGAGGTGAAGAGAGTTTTGGATACATGGTTGGAGATTTCGTCCGGGACAAGGATGCGGTAACCGCTTCCCTCCTCGCCTGTGAAATCGCCGCCTGGGCCAAAGCCCGGGGAAGTAGCTTTTACCGGGAATTGCTTCAGTGTTATGTAGCCTATGGATGCTATCGGGAACGATTGGTCTCCCTAACCAAAAAAGGAATGGATGGGGCCACTCAGATCGGTAATATGATGAAAGAATTCCGTGAAAACCCGCCCCGGACCCTTGACGGCTCCGCTGTAATCCGTATTGACGATTACCAGAATGGAACTTCTAAAGACCCGGCCACGGGGGCCGTGTCAATAATTGACCTTCCCAACTCCAATGTCCTGATTTACACCACTGCAGACGGGACCCGTCTGGCGGCACGTCCCAGTGGCACGGAACCCAAAATAAAGTTTTACGTTAGCGTATGCGGATCCATTTCATCCGCGAAGGACTACGAAGGTGAAAAACAGGGACTCGAATCGAAAATGGACCGGGTGCTGGAAGATCTCAAACTCGAAGAATGAACTATTTCCGAAAGATTCTCGGATTTGCCCGACCCTACCGCAGGTACGGATTTCTGAATATTTTCTTCAATATTCTCTATGCATTGTTCAGTGCCCTTTCTTTTGCGGCACTAATACCTATGCTTGATGTTCTTTTTAAGCCAGAAGATAAGGTTTATAAAGAGCCTATTTATAACGGCTTTTCTGGATTGAAAGATTATTTACAAGAATATATTAATTCATACCAAAAAACTGATTTAACTAATTGTGTATTATGGTCCATTACACGTAATACTCCTCCATTTTGGGGGAATTTATTTTATAATAAACATATTCGAAAAAGAGTGTCTAAAAAAGGCTCATTTACCTGATTTTCATAAAATTCAGCGGTTTTTGGCTGATTTCGGACCTTCATAAAATTTAAACTTTGTGAAATTTGCGATGA
>CAKZOC010000214.1 GCA_937136025.1 uncultured Bacteroidota bacterium | reverse complement strand
TTCATTTTTAAGTGTATGGCTAAAACCTAAATTCACCAGTGTAAAATCATCGAGTGTTACTAATGTAGCAGGGAAATCTCTAAAATCATTAGCCGTTCTTTCATCGGTATATTGAGCAGAAATAGATGCGCTTGTTCTCTTAGTTTTTCAAGACTGTGCCTCTTGGGCGATAGGATAGTTTTCTTGACTTCCTCAGGGTTGGCTTCCCCTAAAATGTGTATGGTAGAGGCCTGCAACTCTACACTTTGTCCTGAACCTTGGCTGGCTACTAAGTTACCTTGCACTTCAATAGCTGCTCCAATGGTTATTTTTTTGAGTAAGGCTTCATCAAACTTTTCAAAATCTACAACGCACTGTAAATTATAAAGTGTAGAGCCATCGTTTAAAGCAATAAACCGATTACTTCTAAATGCACGTACCCAGCCTTTTACAGTAATATTTGGCGTGGGGTTTTCTTTTAAAAGTTGTATGATACTTAAAGGTGTAATAGCGTATTATTTTTTAGTGTTACAAAGATAATTATACTTACTAAGTAGTAATAAAAAACCTACAATGTTTTTAAGCAATGCATTTGTTGTAGCAGTGTATTATTTAAATGTCTTCCTCGTCGGGAATAATTTTTAATGCAGGTTTTTTAAATGTCTTTTTATTGGCAATACTTTTTTCGAGGGAGAGCAGGAGGGAGGGCAATAGTATCAGGTTGGCCAGCATCGCAAAAAGTAAGGTCGTTGAAACAAGGGCGCCCAGGGCCACTGTACCCCCGAAACTCGAGATGATAAAGACAGAGAAACCAAAAAACAGTACGATAGAGGTGTAAAACATACTCACCCCGGTTTCCCTTAGAGAGGCGTATACGGATTTCTGAATGCGCCACCCGTGTGTTGCAAGTTCCTGCCTGTATTTGGCGAGAAAGTGAATCGTATCATCCACGGAGATCCCAAATGCGATACTGAAGACCAGGATAGTGGAGGGCTTGATGGGGACGCCTGCAAAGCCCATGATTCCAGCCGTAATGATTAAAGGCAGGATGTTTGGAATCAGGGAGATGACAATCATCCGAAACGAGCGGAACAGATAGGCTATAAACAGGGCAATGAGTAAAATGGCCAGACCGAGGGACATCAACAGATTGCGAACGAGGTACTTGGTTCCTTTCAGAAAGAGCAGGGCTTTCCCGGTAAGGAATACGTCATACCTCTCGGAAGGGAAAATTTTTGAAATTTCATCCAGTAAACCTTGTTCGATGGCCTCCATACGATCCGTTTTCACATCCCGCATATAAGTGGTCATTCGCGCTACCTGCCCGGTAGTGTCCACAAAGCTCTTGAGCAGATTGCCATTGTCTTTGGATTTACGGGCGATATTCAGAATAAAATTACTTTCCTGAGACGTGGGTAGCTGATAGTATTTAGGAATGCCATTATAAAAAGCCTGTTTGGAATATTTGACCAGGTTGACTACCGAGACGGGCCGGGAGAGGTCCGGGTTTTCCTCAATGTAAGTGTCCAGCTGATCCATACGTCGGAGGGTAGCTGGTTTCATCACCCCATTCTTCTGGTTTGTGTTAATGACAACTTCAACAGGCATGACCCCGTCGAATTCAGATTCAAAAAAGCGGATGTCATTCACAAACCCACTTTTCTTGGGCATATCTTCAATCGGACTCCCTGAAATTTCGATTTGATACATGCCGATCACACTGGCAACCAACAAGGCGATCGAGACAAAATACACCGCGATCCGATGATGGCGCACCATCCGCTCCATCCAGTTTACAAAACCATCGATCCACTTTTTATTTAAATGTTTGAGGTGTTTTGTCTTGGGCAGAGACATAAAACTATACACGATGGGGATGATGAGCAGGGAGAGGATGAATATTCCCAAAATATTCAGCGAGGCCACAATCCCAAACTCGGTCAGAAGCTTACTGTCGGTAATAATAAAGGTAGCAAAACCCGCAGCCGTAGTCACATTGGTCATCAGGGTGGCATTCCCGATTTTGGTGATGACCCTTTGTAGGGATTTTGCCTGATTTCCGTGTTTTTTTACTTCTTGTTGATACTTATTGATCAGAAAAATACAGTTGGGAATCCCGATTACGATAATCACCGGAGGGATTAAGGCGGTGAGTACGGTAATTTCATACCTCAATAAACCCAGGGTGCCAAAGGCCCACATCACCCCGATAATCACGACGCAAATGGAGATAAATGTAGCCCGGAAGGAACGAAAAAAGAAAAAGAAAATCAGGGAAGTAATCCCCAGGGCCGCCAGGATGAATTTTCCAATTTCATCAATGATATTCTGGGCGTTCATCGTCCGGATGTAAGGCATCCCGGAAACGCGGACATCCATGCCACTCTCGGTTTCGAAATTGGAAATCAGGGTATTGAGGTCCCGTAAAACAAAGTCTTTGCGTACTGAGGTGTTGATCAGGTCTTTGTCCAGGTACACTACCGTACGAACGGTTTTGGTTTCTTTATTGAATAGCAGATTGTCATAGAATGGCAGATCCTCGAACAAGAAGGTCGTGAGGCTGTCCAGGTCGGCTTTGGTGGTAACACTGTCGCCGGCCAGCCAGGGTTTCAGAATAAACTCGTCTTTCTCCTTGTCTCTGAGGAGGAGTTGCAGATTTTCTGTGGAAAGCACGAAGTCGACCTCAGGGAAGGCTTCGAGCTGACGACTGAGGATATTCCACCGGTTAAAGGTTTCAGGATTTCCCATAGCGGGATCCTGAACGGCGATTACAATGGCATTACCTTCATCACCGAATTGAGTAAGAAATTTCTGATACTGGATGTTTTCCGGATGTGCATCCGGGAGCAGATTCGCCTCTGTTGTGCTAAACTGCATATACTGCCACTGGGTTGAGAACCCAATAGTAACAGCAACGATCAAAAGAAGGATTAAAATTCGGTTTCTTAAGATAATTCGCGCGGTCTTATCCCAGAATCCCTGTGTGAGTTTCGCTACCATGTTATCAATTCGGGGACTAAGTTAGACAATGATCCCCAGTGTACCCAATACGCACCTCAGGCAAGGCCATAAAACCTGTCTAACCCATATAAATATGGATTTCTGAAGCATTTGCTGAGTCGGAATGATCGGGGTTAAACCTTCATGATTTCGGCTTCCTTAACTTCGAGAATCTGGTCTACCCGGTTGGAGAATTCATTGGTGAGCTCTTGAATATCGATTTCCGCATTTTTCTCCAAATCCTCTGAAACCCCAAGCGCTTTTACTTCTTTATTGCCCTCCTGACGGGCGCTTCGGATACTTACTTTCGCATCTTCAGCCTCAGCCTTGGCCTGCTTAACGAGTTGCTTTCTGCGCTCTTCGGTAAGGGGAGGGACGTTGATAATAACCATCTCTCCGTTATTCATCGGATTAAATCCGAGGTTGGAATTTAAAATAGCCGTTTCGATCTGGGAGATCATTTGCTTTTCCCAGGGTTGTACGGAGAGGGTGCGGCCATCCGGGGTATTGATATTGGACATTTGAGACAGGGGAGTCATGTTGCCATAGTATTCCACCATGACCGAGGAGAGCATGGAAGGGCTGGCTTTCCCCGCCCGGATCTTTACCAACTCCTTTTCCAGATGGAAAATGGCGTTTTGCATATTCTCTTTGGTGGACTCCAGAATAAAAGTAACTTCTTCGTTCATTGGTCTGTGATTACGTCAAATTTACAATACGAATTTAAAGGTTCACAACGGTTCCGATGTTTTCACCCGATACAATGCGCAATAAATTTCCTTGTTTATTCATGTCAAAAACGACAATGGGCAATTCATTTTCCTGACTGAGGGTAAAGGCCGTGGTGTCCATTACCTTCAGGCCTTTGCGCAGTACGTCTTCAAAACTGATTTTGTCAAATTTGGTAGCGGATTTGTCTTTTTCCGGGTCACTCGTATAAATTCCATCTACCCGGGTCCCTTTCAGGATAACATCCGCCTCTATCTCGATAGCCCGCAGCACGGCAGCCGAATCGGTTGTAAAATAGGGATTTCCCGTGCCTCCTCCGAAAATGACGACCCGGCCTTTTTCCAGGTGGCGCATCGCGCGTCGGCGGATAAAGGGTTCGGCCACCTCATTTATTTTAATGGCCGACTGCAGGCGGGTATCGACGCCTTTATTTTCCAAAGCAGATTGCAGGGCCAGTCCGTTGATAATGGTGGCCAGCATTCCCATATGGTCTCCCTGAACACGGTCCATACCCTCGCTGGCCCCTGAAACTCCCCGGAAAATGTTGCCACCTCCGATAACGATAGCCACTTCAATTCCCAGATCACTTACCTCTTTGATCTCTCCGGCATAGGCATCCAGTCTGTCCGGGTCAATGCCGTATTGTTGATCACCCATCAGAGCTTCCCCGCTGAGTTTTAAGAGTATCCGTTGATATCGCATGAAATTGGGCTTGATTCCCGACAAAAATAATCAAAATTATGAGAGAACTTCGCACCTTTATGGATTCTGATCCCGGCACATAGGGATCAGGGGTACTGTGGGGTGGCATAAAAAAAGCGCCCTGTGTCAGGGCGCTTTTCAAGTTTCAAAACGTTACGAGGACCTAGCCCAGTGCTACACGTGAAAAGCTGGTAACTTCCAGGTTTGGAGCCACGGATTTAACGTACTCGGAAACACTCATTTTGCTGTCCTTGATAAAGTCCTGATTGACCAGGGTATTATCTTTGAAGAACCGCTTGAGTTTGCCTGCGGCAATCTTATCGAGCATGGCCTCTGGTTTTCCTTCCTGACGCAATTGGTCTTTGGCGATCTCGATTTCTTTGTCGATAATCTCCTGATCAACTTCTGACTCATTCAACGCCACAGGATTCATCGCTGCGGCCTGCATGGCGATATCTTTCGCTACAGTCGCCGCATTTTCAACCGCCTCAGAGAGACCTACCAGGGTGGCTATTTTATTTCCGGCGTGAATGTAGGACCCTACAAAAGGTGCGCTCAGATGATCAAAACCTCCGATTTCAATCTTCTCTCCAATGACTCCGGTTTGTTCCAGAAGTTTCTCCTGAACACTCAGCCCGTTGAAGTCTGCCCCTAAAAAGGCTTCTTTAGAATCATAGTTCATCGCCAGGTCTGCCAACTCGTTGGCCAGGGTGACAAAACTTTCATTCTTGGCGACGAAGTCTGTTTCACAATTCAGGGAGATGATCACTCCCCTGTTGTTGGCTTCGTTCACTTTCGCAATAGCAGCTCCTTCTGAAGAATCCCGGTCAGCCCGCTTTGCAGCTACCTTCTGTCCTTTTTTGCGAAGGATTTCAATGGCTTTTTCAAAATCGCCTTCGGCTTCCACCAGGGCATTTTTACAATCCATCATTCCGGCTCCGGTACTCTTCCGTAATTTGTTTACGTCAGCTGCGGTAATTTTTACCATGTTCTTATACTTTTATTGGAATCCTAAGACTCCGTTTAACTATTTAAATATGAATTCGGGAAGGCTTATTCAATGCCCCCTTTTACACTCTCCTGCCATTCTTTGAGTTCTTCCAGTTTCCCTTCGGCAGCCATTTTAGCTTGTTTAGGCCAGCTGCCCGGGTCCAGATGTGCCAGTCTTGAACTGGCTTCAGTAAGAATTTCTTTGATACGCTCCGGGTCGGCTTCCGAAAGGATCTCAAAGGAATTCAATCCTGCATTCAGAAGGGCCTCTGCAGTTTTAGGACCGATCCCTTCTATAAGGGTAAGATCGATTTCTGTAGTGGCTGCCTCGTCTTTTTTAGGGGCTTTAGCTTTCGGCTCCTCCGCAACAGCGGTTTCTTTTTCAGCAACGACAGTCTCTTTCTCAGGAGTCGCTTTAGCTTCTTTTACTTCAGCTTTGACTTCCTTGGCAGGCTTGGGGGCGTCTGCCTCTTTACCTTCCTTGTCAGCTGCCTTTTCGGATTTGCGCTCAGCCAGTCCTTCTGCAATCGCCCGGGTCACCTCGCTCATAATAATGGCGATAGACTTCGAGGCATCGTCATTCGAAGGAATAACATAATCGATAGGCTTAGGGTCTGAATTGGTATCTACCATAGCAAAAATGGGGATATTCAGCTTTTCAGCTTCTTTTACCGCAATGTGTTCCCGCATGGTATCGACTACAAAAATGGCTCCGGGAAGACGGGTCATATCGGAAATAGAACCCAGGTTTTTTTCCAGTTTGGCTCTAAGACGTTCCACCTGTAACCGCTCTTTTTTGGAGAGGGTATCGAAGGTGCCGTCTTTTTTCATCCGGTCGATGGAGGTCATTTTCTTAACAGCCTTACGAATGGTGACGAAGTTGGTCAACATTCCTCCGGGCCAGCGCTCTGTGATGTAAGGCATGTTCACGGCAGAAACTTTTTCCGCCACGATGTCCTTGGCCTGCTTTTTAGTCGCTACAAAAAGGATTTTCCTTCCGGAAGCAGCTATTTTCTTAAGCGCTTCCGAAGCCTCATCCAGTTTGGCAACGGTTTTATAAAGGTTGATAACGTGGATTCCGTTGCGCTCCATATAGATGTAGGGCGCCATGTTCGGATTCCATTTACGGGTGAGGTGTCCAAAATGCACCCCAGCTTCTAAAAGATCTTTTACTTCAGCTTCAGTAGCCATGCTTATTTATTTAGTTTACGTTCTTTGTAAGCGCAACGACAAAGTGGTAGTCCAGGGGTCTTAATCCCATCAGACATGCCTCTGTCGTTTAGATGCTAAACCAAATCGGCTCCGGTTCCTTAACAAAAAGGATTTTTTCCGGGCTGTACTAGTTTCTCCGAAGAGAACTTATCAAGGAACAGGGTTAATAGTGTCCTGCAAGGCAGGGATATAAAAACAATTCCTTCCGGGGAAACCGAAAGGAAAATAAAATTCTAACGTTTGGAGAACTGGAACTTCTTACGGGCTTTCTTCTGACCGAATTTCTTCCGTTCCACCATTCTCGGATCCCGTGTCAGCAAGCCTTCAGGTTTCAGGGCAACCCTGTTTTCCTCATCCAATTCGCAAAGGGCTCTGGAGATCGCCAGGCGAACTGCTTCAGCCTGACCCGTGATTCCACCTCCGTATACATTAATATTTACATCAAAGGCATTTTCGTTCTCTGTGAGCGCGAAAGGTTGCTGTACTTTATATTGAAGGGTTGCTGTAGGAAAATAGTCTGCAAGATCTCTTTTGTTCACAGTGATTTTGCCTTTTCCATCAGAGAGATAGACCCGGGCAACAGCCGTCTTCCTTCTTCCGATTTTGTGAATTACCTCCATTATTTAAGGTCGTTTAAGTTGATTTGCTTTGGTTTCTGTGCCTCCTGATTGTGCTCAGTTCCTGCATACACGTAGAGGTTTCTGAAAAGATCTGCTCCTAAACGGTTTTTAGGAAGCATTCCCTTCACTGCTTTTTCTACCATGGCCGTAGGATTTTTATCCATCAGTTCACGAGCGTTCTTGGAACGCTGCCCACCTGGATAACCCGTGTACCGGATGTACGTTTTATCTTCCCACTTATTCCCGGAGAGGGTGATCTTTTCTGCATTGATGACTACTACATTGTCACCACAGTCCACGTGGGGTGTAAAATTCGTTTTATTCTTGCCCCTGAGCATGCTCGCTACTTTGGAAGCAAGACGGCCCAGCGTCTGACCATCGGCATCGACCAAAATCCATTCTTTGGTCGCGGTCTTTTTATTGGCCGAAATCGTTTTGTAGCTCAATGTATCCACTACTTGTATATTTAATTAAACACTTCAAGTCCGATAAACGGGCTGCAAATGTACGATTATAATGTTGAATAACAAATGGCTTCGGATCATATTTTTTCATTTCGTTTGGAATCCCATCAGACCCCGGATGCTTTACCTTAAGCCGCCCCATTCCCGGGGGTAAACCAGGCTGCCAGAGTTTTCTAAAGCAATGACTGAAGGGGGTGTAACAATTTGAAAAACCATCAGTCCTTTAATTGTTACAACCCGTGAAGATTCCATGTACAAAGTGTGCTTATTCTTTTTCTGCCTGGTGTTGGCGCCAATTTTAAGGGCTCAGGATGCCTCCGGTTCCGAAACCCCGGGTACGGCCGTGGCCGCTGCCGATGCCTCGTCTGAGGCAGTGGTTAAAAAGAAATACACAACAATTGGAATAGGGCCCGAGGAGGCTCCCCAGATTGACGGGGAGATCACCGATGCTATTTGGGAACAGGTGGAGTGGGGCGGGGATTATATTGAGTTTCAGCCCGATGAGAATACGGCACCCAGCGTCCAGACCAAATTTAAAATTCTCTACGATGCGAAAAACCTGTATCTCGCCTTCAGATGTTACGACCCGGAGCCCGAAAAGATTGAGCGCAGGCTTTCCCGCCGAGATGGTTTTGCCGGGGACTGGGTAGAGGTTAATATAGACAGTTATAACGACAAGCGTTCCGCCTTTTCCTTTTCAATCACTGCCGCCGGGGTTAAGGGAGATGAATTTGTATCTAATAATGGAAACAATTGGGATGACAGCTGGAATCCGATATGGTATACCAAAACGAGGATCGACAGTGAAGGCTGGACCGCAGAGATCCGGATACCGTTGAGTCAGTTGAAATTCAGCGACGCCCCGGAACAGGTGTGGGGCCTGCAGTCCACCCGGAGGTTTTTCCGGGAGGAGGAGCGCTCCCTATGGCAGCGGAAGCCCATCGATCAGCCGGGTTGGGTCAGTGAATTCGGGGAACTCCACGGACTCAAAAACCTCGAACCCCAGAACCAGCTTGAAATACAGCCTTATACGGTAGTGCGAAGCAGGAGTTTTGAAGCAGATGAGGGGAATCCTTTTGAAGATGGAAGTGATTTAGACCTGACCGCGGGGCTGGACGCCAAAATTGGCATCACCAATGACCTGACACTCGACCTCACGGTCAATCCTGATTTTGGTCAGGTGGAAGCAGACCCCTCGGCCATTGCCCTGGACGGTTTCCAGATTTTCTTCAGGGAACAACGCCCCTTCTTCGTCGAGAACAAAAATATTTTTGAACTGCCGGTTTCCCCATCAATTGCGGGGAATACTTTTGGTTCAGACAATGTTTTTTATTCCCGGCGGATCGGAAGGGACCCTCAGGGCTCGCCGGATCTCAATGATGATGAATACGCCGATATACCCGAGAATACGCCCATACTCGGGGCTGCAAAATTCAGTGGAAAAACGCAAAATGGGTGGTCTGTAGGTCTGCTGGAGAGCCTGACGGCGAGAAGGACGGCTATTATAGACGCCAATGGGGAACGAACGCGCGAAGTCGTGGAACCCCTAACGAATTACCTCGTAGGGAGGGTGCAGAAGGACTTCAATGAAGGGGATACGTATATCGGAACGATTTTTACGGCAACCCACAGGGAAGAACTACCGGCTTCTTTAGATTTCCTGCATACGGCAGCCTACTCGGGTGGGCTTGATTTTAAGCACCAGTGGAATAATCGGGACTGGTATTTGGGCGGGAGTCTGATTTGGAGTCATATCCTGGGAAGCGAGGAGGCTATTCTGAGAACACAGGAGAGTATTACGCACCTGTTTCAAAGGGCGGGGGCCTCCCATGTAGCCGTGGATCCGGAGCGGACCTCTTTGTCCGGGACCGGAGGAAACCTGCAGCTTGGTAAAGTCGGAAATGGCCACTGGCGCTTTGAAAGCGGGGCCACCTGGAGGTCGCCGGAGCTGGAATTGAACGATATTGGTTTTCAGCGACAGGCCGATGACATCCGCCATTATACCTGGGTGGCTTATCAGACGCTGAAACCGGACAAAACCTTCCGCCGGGTCGGGATCAATTACAATCACTGGGCAGTATGGGATTTTGGAGGATATTTAAACAATATCCGTTTCAATACAAATAGTTTTCAAAACTGGGCCAATAACTGGTTTACGAACATCGGGTTTAATTACGCCCCACTGCAGTATTCCAATTTCGCACTCCGGGGCGGGCCCCGTCTCAGAATTTCGCCCGAACTCAGTTTCTGGAACGGAATTAATACGGACTCGAGGAAGAAATTGCGTTTCAGCTTTTTCCACAATGGTGCGAAAGCGGTGGATAATTCCTATTGGAGATACTCCGTGGAGGCCGGGTTTACCTATCAGCCGACAAATGCCCTTCAGCTTTCTGTATTTCCGAACTTCAGGCGGAACGAAGACCAGCTTCAATTTGTGGACAACCTCTCGGTAGCGGGAGAACCCCGTTATCTGAATGGTTCGATTTCCCAGGAGACCTTTTCGATGTCCCTGAGGTTGAACTACACCATCAATCCCAATCTGACGATTCAGTACTGGGGTCAGCCCTTTATCTCCAACGGACTGTATACAGACTTTAAGACCGTAACGGATCCGTTGGCAGAACGTTTTGAGAATCGAATCCGCCAATACGGTCCGGGTGAGATCAACCTTTCGGACGAAGTGTATAGTGTGGATGAAAACGGCGACGGAAATTCGGACTTTACTTTCGGCAACCCGGATTTTTCTTTTGTGCAATTCCGTTCAAACCTGGTCATCCGCTGGGAGTATATTCCGGGCTCTGAACTTTTCCTCGTTTGGTCACAGGACCTTACCACCTCCGGAGATCCGAATGAGGCCCTTTTGGGAGGATTGGAATCCAATCTCTTCGGGGATGCCATCCCCAGAAATACCCTCCTTTTAAAGGCGACTTACCGCTTTGCCTTTTAAGGGGTTCACACATACGAATTCCTTAAAAAAAACGTTTCATAACCATACTATATCCAATGTAATATGAAACTTAAACTACTCTTCTCCGCTTTATTGATGGCAGGGCTCCTTTCCTGTTCCTCAGATGACGATGGAGATTCAGGCTCAAATTCAATTGTGGGAACCTGGGATGCCGTAACCCTGCAGCTGGATTCTGGCTCACAGGAAGAACAGAGTTTAGCAGACCTCTTTAATTTGCTTGCGGCCCAGGAATGTTATCTCGTTTCTATGATTTTGGAAGCGGATAATGAGGCCACCCTGCTCACTTCCATTGACTATCTCGATTTATCGGGTTTGTTTACGGGAAATTTAAGCATCGATTGTCCTACTGAAAACGATTCCGAAACCGCCACGTATGTCTTTGAAAATGGCCAGCTAAGGATCACCGATTCCAGTGGGTTGACCACCGCTGTGGACGCCACCCTCAACGGAGACCGTCTCACCTTGTTTATTGAAGGTGAAGAATTTGATGATCTGGAGGTTTCCGGATCCCTTGTTTTTGAAAGGCGGTAATCCGGAGGCTGCAGTTTTAGACTTAGTGGGCTTCCAGCCAGTTGTCTCCCACCCCGATATCTACAATCAGGGGTACGGACAAGGCATACGCCTGTTCCATTTCTGTTTTGATCAGTTTTCGGATGGTATCCAATTCGGGTTTAAAGACGTCAAAAACCAGTTCATCGTGAACCTGTAGCAGCATTTTTGTGCGATATCCTCCGGCCTGTAATTTTTCCTGAATCCGGATCATGGCAATTTTAATGATGTCCGCCGCACTGCCCTGTATCGGGGCATTGATGGCATTGCGCTCCGCGGCTCCGCGAACAATGGCATTGCTGCCGTTGATATCCTTAAGGTACCGCCGGCGCCCGAGTACCGTTTGTACATATCCGTGTTCCCGGGCAAAATCGATTTGGTCGCTGATGTAGTTCCTGAGTTTGGGATAGGTTTTATAGTAGGTGTCGATAAGCTCTTTGGCCTCAGTCCTGCTGAGATCTGTCTGGTTGCTCAAACCGAAGGCCGAAACCCCATAGATGATCCCAAAATTTACAGTTTTCGCGTTGGACCGCTGTTCGCGGGTCACCTCTTCCAGGGGAACCTGAAATACCTGAGCTGCGGTGGCCGCATGAATATCTTCACCTCTTTTGAAAGATTCGATCATGGTGGTTTCCTCACTGAGAGCCGCGATAATTCTCAATTCAATTTGGGAATAATCCGCGGCGAGTAACTGGTACTCCTCATTTCTGGGAATAAAGGCCTTGCGAATCTCCCGACCTCTCTCGGTCCGGATCGGGATGTTTTGCAGGTTGGGATTGTTACTGCTCAGGCGCCCCGTGGCCGCAACGGTCTGCATATAGTCTGTATGTACCCGCCCGGTGGCAGGGGATACTTGTTCCGGCAGGGCATCGACATACGTGCTTTTGAGTTTCGCCAGTCCCCGATATTCCAGCACATCCCTGATGATACTGTGATCTTTGGCCAGTGCGGCGAGTACGTCTTCTGCCGTCGAATACTGGCCGGTCCTTGTTTTTTTAGGCTTGGCGATCAGTTTGAGTTTGTCGAAAAGAATTTCCCCCAATTGTTTGGGCGACCCGATATTGAAGGTTTCCCCTGCGGCCTCATATATAGACTGTTCCAGGGAAGCGATATCCTTGTCCAGGGCCTCAGAAAGCTCTCCGAGAAACCCAGTGTTCAGGTTGATCCCCTCCAGTTCCATAGCGGCCAATACGCGCAGGAGCGGAATTTCAATATCCTTAAAAAGCGACTCTGTACCTGCAGCCTTTAATTCTGGTCTGAAGGCCTCAGAGAGCTGCAGGGTAATATCGGCATCTTCCACGGCGTATTCTGCAATCTGGGCCACCGGAACATCGCGCATGCTGAGCTGGTTTTTCCCTTTTTTTCCGATAAGTTCCGCAATGGGTACCGGGCGGTAATCCAGGTAGGTCTCCGCCAGCACATCCATATTATGACGCATGTCCGGATTGATCAGGTAGTGAGCCAGCATGGTGTCAAATAGCGGACCCTTCACAACAACGCCATATTTATCGAGAACTTTAATATCGTATTTCAGGTTCTGACCGATTTTTTCGATCGCATCATTTTCGAAAAAGGGTCGTAGTTTCTGAATCAGGGTATCGGCTTCGGCCCGATCTTCGGGAAAAGGAAGGTAAAAACCTTTGTGTGCTTCCCAGCTAAAAGCGATACCGACCAGTTCGGCCTGCAGGGAATTTAAAGATGTAGTTTCGGTATCAAAACAAACCCGGTCTTGTTCCCCCAGACGTTGCAGAAACAGACGAAGGGCCATCTCGCTTTCAATCGGCTGGTATAAATGGGAGACTTCAGAAATAGTTTTACGTCCGGTGTAGTCTTCCAGGGCAGGGGTATCTGCATTCCCGCCAAAAAGCGAAAACTGCCCGCTGCCTGCTGGCTTTGGATTTTCTTTTACCGGTTCGCCCCCACCGGACCCGGTATCTGTGGCCGGTGCACCGGCCGGTGCAAATAAGTTCAGGAATTGGTCCTTCAATCTGCGGAATTCCAGTTCTTCAAAGAGTTGTTGTACCTGCTGGCTGTCGGGAAGACTTAATTCATAGTCCTTTTCATCAAACTGAACCTCACAGTCCACACAGATGGTGGCCAGTTTTTTAGACAATCTGCCGAGTTCGGCATTGTCTTCTACTTTCTCCCGCATTTTTCCCTTGAGCTTGTCCGTATTTTCCAGAAGCCCTTCGAGCGATCCGAATTCCTGCAAGAATTTTTTGGCGGTTTTATCCCCAACCCCGGGAAGTCCCGGGATATTGTCACTGCTATCACCCATCATGCCCAGATAATCGATGACCTGTTCCGGACGCTCCACACCAAAACGCTTTTGAATTTCAGGTATCCCCCAGATTTCGATACCATTTCCCATACGGGAGGGCCGGTACATAAAAATATTATCAGAAACCAGTTGTCCAAAGTCCTTATCCGGAGTGACCATATAGACCAGGTAGTCTTCTTTTTCAGCTTGTTTGGCCAGGGTACCGATAATATCATCCGCCTCCAGACCTGAAACTTCGATACAAGGAATATGCATGGCCTTGAGGATTTTCTGAATCCAGGGTACTGCCACCCGGATAGCATCAGGGGTTTCCAGGCGATTCGCCTTATAGTCGGCGAACAATTCCGTGCGCTCAGCACTGCCATCCTTGTCAAAACAAACCGCCAGATGATCTGGCTTTTCCCGGCGAATGACGTCAAAAAGGGAATTCATAAAACCCATAATGGCTGAGGTATCCATTCCCTTGGAATTGATCCTCGGATTTTTAATCAGGGCGTAATACCCCCTGAAGATGAGCGCATAGGCATCCAGAAGGAAAAGACGTTTTTTATCAGACATAACCAGGTGGTTTCAAAGATTTCAAAGCTACTAAGATTCTCATGATTTCAGGTAACTCTCTACCGGGGTGTTCCGGTGTCCTTTTGAATCGTATTGCCGGTAACTAAACCCGGGGTGGATACAATACCCCCCGGTTTCACCCCGGGTATTCAAAGCGATAAAACCGATCTGAAAATCTGTTCTGCCCGCATTTTTCTTCATAATGCGATGTACCCCCTCCCGGCAAGCCTCTTCCGGGCTTTTGCCCTGCCGCATTAATTCTACAATGAGGAAACTCCCTACGGTACGGACCACTTCCTCGCCCATTCCTGTAGCAGTAGCCGCCCCAACTTCCGGGTCCACATACAGCCCAGCCCCGATAACCGGAGAATCCCCCACACGGCCCCGGAGCTTATAGGCCATACCGCTGGTAGTACAGGCGCCGGCCAGATCTCCTTTGGCATCGAGCGTCAGCAGACCAATAGTGTCGTGGTTTTCAATATTGATTACTGGCGTGTATTTAGACGTTTTTTTCCACTCCATCCATTCCTGCCGAGAGCGTTCGGTAAGCAGATCCGTCCGGGAAAACCCCTGTTCTGCTGCAAATTGGGAAGCCCCGTCGCCTGCCAAAATAACATGGGGGGTCTCTTCCATAACCCTGCGGGCTACGGAAACGGCATGTACGTATCCCTCCAGGCCCATGACGGCTCCACAATTGCTTTTGGAATCCATAATACACGCATCCAGGGTGACAATGCCATCGCGGTCGGGCCGGCCTCCAAGGCCTACGGTCTGATTTTCAGGATCGGCCTCTTCGACCATAACACCCTGTTCAGCCGCATCAAGGGCCGAGCCTCCTGTGTTGAGCACCGACCACGCTTTTTCAGTAGCGTTACCAAAATCCCAGGTACAGATAGTTACAGGCCGGCCCGGACTGATTTTTTGAGAGGTCTTTGTCCCGGTCTCGGCGCAGGAAATCAGGGGTGCCGTTCCCAGGACGGCCGCGGAGGTCAGGGCGGAATTCTTAAGGAATTTTCTTCGGTGCATGGTCGGAAGGAATTACATTTAGGGTATTAAAGATAGGGAATGAAGGTAGAAGTATGCGTGACTTCAGTCGATGCTGCCAAAATCGCGGAGCGGGCGGGGGCAGACCGACTCGAACTGTGTTCAGAGCTGGCGGTCGGTGGGGTTACCCCATCGGCGGGGCTTTTGCAGACGATTCGGGATACGGTTCATATTCCCGTTCATGTGCTGATCCGTCCCCGAAGCGGGAATTTCACCTATTCCGAACACACCTTTTCACAAATGCTACAGGATATTTCCTATTGCAGGCAATTGGGTTTTGATGGGATTGTCACCGGTTGCCTCCATGAAGACAATCGATTGAACCGTACAGGTATGCAGCGCCTGGCTGAAGCCAGCGGACACCTTCACCTGACCTTCCATCGGGCGTTTGATCGTATTCCCGATTGGGAAATGGCTCTTGTGGAGCTCGAGGCTCTTGGGGTTGATACCATTTTGACCAGTGGTCAGGCGGCGTCTGCCTTTCAGGGATTTTCCCGTCTTGAGGACCTGGTTCAAAGGGCCGGCTGCGGCATCATGCCCGGAGGGGGCATTCGTCCTTCGAACCTGGAGCGGTTTGCAGGAAAGGGATTCGAGGCGGTTCACCTGAGTGCCCTGGAGCGTCCTGCTCCCGAACTGTTTTCGGGTTTGCCCCTCAATACACCCGGACTCCTGAGGGAGGGGGCGCCCCTCTTGCCGGATGCCGGGATGATCGAGGCCGTTGTCCGCGCGATTAAGGCGAGCCGGAAGTAGGCGAAACGCCTCATAAAAAAGTATATTTGTAAAAAACGATATGCTCCGCTGGATTCTGTTTGTTATTGTTTATCTGGCTATGGGTCTGTACACCCTGCAGGCCCTCCGTTCGGCCACGCGATTCCCCTGGTTGTACTACCTCTATACAGTGATTGCGTTGCTGATTCTCGGAAACTTTATCTATCAGTTTACCGTCGGCGATGACACGGGCAGGGTCCTGAATCGTCCCAAAAGCTATGCCTTTGGTTTTTTGTTGGCGATTCTCACCTTCAACCTGATCACCATGTTCTTTTTGTTCTCCGAAGACTTGTATCGCTTGTTTATTGGAGGGTATCACAAAGTCTTTGGCACTTCCAGAGAGTTTTCGCTTCCCGAGCGCAGGCGATTTCTCAGTCTGATTGCCCTCGGAATTGCGTCTCTTCCTTTTGGGGCGTTGCTCTATGGGATGTATCGCGGTAAATACAGATTCAGGGTCTTGAATTATGATCTGGAATTCAAAGATTTGCCCAGCGAATTTCACAATTATACCATTACGCAGATCTCAGATATCCATAGTGGCAGTTTTGACAACCGTGAAAAAATCGAATATGGCGTATCCCTGATTAATGAGCAAGAAAGCGATGTAATTCTGTTTACGGGGGATATGGTCAATAATAAGACCAGTGAAATGACACCCTGGGCGGATTTATTCACCACCCTTGAGGCGCCGGATGGAAAGTATTCTGTTCTCGGGAACCACGACTATGGCGATTACATCCCCTGGGATACCGAAGAGGCCAAAGCGCAAAACCTCGAAGACCTCAAGGATTTACAACGGAAAATGGGGTTTGATCTCCTGCTCAATGAAAATCGATATCTTAAAAAAGGAGATGGGCGCATTGCCCTTATAGGGGTTGAAAACTGGGGTCGGGGTGGCTTTAAAAAAGCCGGGGATCTGAGAAAGGCGACTGAAGGAGTCGCCCCTCAGGATTTTAAGATACTGCTTAGCCACGATCCCTCCCATTGGGAAGACGAGGTCATACACGATGAATGGCACTATCACCTCACCCTGAGCGGGCATACCCACGGGATGCAGTTTGGGATTGAAATCCCAGGGTGGATCAAGTGGAGTCCGGTAAAGTGGCGCTACAAATACTGGGCGGGGATTTATGAAGAGCTCGGACAGTTCATTAATGTGAACCGGGGCTTTGGATTTCTCGGGTATCCGGGGCGGGTTGGTATCTGGCCTGAGATTACGGTGATCCGGCTGCGGAAAACCGGTCTGAGTTAAATTTGAGCCGACCAACGGTCCGAATTCACAGGGGTTCCTCTCGCATTTCACAATTTTTGTTACATTTGAGCCTAAACCCAACGCCTGCCATATGTCTAAATTCGGGGAAATAATCGATCAGGAAATTCCTGTTTTGCTCGATTTCTACGCAGAGTGGAACGAAAATTCAACGTCTATGCATCCCGTACTCAGGGATGTGGCTGCAGCCCTTGGAGATAAGGGTAAAGTGATCAAAATAGATGTGGATAAGAACAAAGAACTCTCCCAGGCACTTCGTGTCAAAGGGCTCCCAACCCTGATTATCTACAAGAGAGGAGAAATGGTGTGGCGGCAAAGTGGAGAACAGGATGCCAATACACTTATTGGAATCCTGAACGAGTATATCTGAGAACCGTTCCCAGCGTATTTTTAGTCGTCAGCCCGTTTCGTTTTATTCCTGAATACCTTCTGGAACAGAAAGGGTATCTGGAAGTCCTGTATCTACTGCATCCTCCGCATTGGAGTCCTGGGAAGTTGCGGCAGGCGGAGTAGTCCCAGGCATCTCTGGCATCTCGTCCAGGAAGGTGTCCTGATAAAAGCCAAATTTGTCAAGCTGCTCGTTGAAAATGCGAGTTTCCTTTTCAGCCAGTTCCCGATCGTCATTCTCTATGGCGATATCGATTACCCTTTTATAAGCCTCCATATCCGCGAGAATATCCTCAATTTGCTCGTACTGCTGGTCCAGAGGTACATTTTCATAGTACTCCAGACGGTCTTTGTAGATGGTTCTGAGTTTTTCGAATAATGCCCGCGCCTTTACGGTCTCCCCAGTTTTGTAATACCCGTCCAGAAAGGGTTCGGCAAAGGTGTAGAAACCGTAGTATTCCAAGGGCATATTGGTCATGGCCAGATCGATAACCTCCCGCGCCCTTTCGATTTTATTCTCTTCGATGAGTTGCTCCGTCAGGCGCGCCAGATTGCTTCTCAGGGACAGACCTTGTGAGCGGGTTTGAGGGTCGTGGTAGATATCTGAACTCCCGGAATTTCCCCATTCCCAATGCATCACTTTTTCATACATCAGATCGGTGTCTATACGTCCCATCTCAAAGGGACTCCTGTTTTTTGTGCGGATAGGCACTAATTTATAAGCCATGCCGTCCAGCTGCAAGTACTCTTTCATCCAGAGATACTCGGCATCGTCAAAGCTTCCTCCCGAAAAATAAATAGGGCGTTCCCAGTCGTTATTCGCCAGAATGTCGAGCATCAGAATTCTATTTTTTGCAAGGGCTCCAGGCAGATCAATGTCGATATAATCGACAATCAGGGCAGAGTCTTTCTCTTTGACCAGACCGCTTTTCAGGACATTTTCCTTATTGACCTGTACCCGGATTTTATCGGTGGGGTAGTAGACCAGGTCCAGGGTGCTTTCCGGATATTCGCCCACATCGGCCCCATTTTTTTCCAGATAATAACGGAGTTTTGTTTCTGGCCGGTCACTGCCGATCCAGTTCATAAAATCCTTAATATCCCATCGGTTTTCTGTGATCTTTTGCAGATAGATCACGTCTCTATTGCCATACCTGTAGAGTTTATGGGTCAGCTGAGATGGAATAGGCGCACTTTCATAAGCCTTGTGTTTCATTTGGTCTACATACCAGTCCGTGGCAAACAGGCTGGTGCAAATGACGCGGACATCTGTCCGATAACTCTCAATTTCCTGAACATACCAAAGCGGGAAAGTATCATTATCTCCTATGGTAAAAAGCATAGAACCGGCGTCCTCATCACAACTGTCCAGATAGGTCATCGCAGCGGCTCTTGCTGTGTAGCGTCCGGAACGATCGTGGTCATCCCAGTTTTGTGCCCCCATCAGTACCGGTACGGCAAGCAGACAGGCCACGGTAACGGCAGGAGCCCAGATTTTGGGGGAAATCCACTGCTTGAATTCCTCGTAGAGGGCCAAAACCCCCAGGCCTACCCACATCGCAAAAATATAGAACGACCCCACCAGGGAATAATCCCGTTCCCGGGGTTGAAAAATATAGGGGTTGGTATAGAACTGAATAGCGATTCCTGTAAATAGGAAAAAGACAATGAGTACCCAGAATTGCTTTGGATTCCTGGAAACCTGAAAGACCAGTCCGATAATCCCGAGAAGGAGGGGCAGGAAAAAATAGGTATTGCGACCTTTGTTATCGAGCTTGTCCTGAGGAAGATTATCCTGACTGCCCAACCGAATCGCGTCGATAAACGCAATACCGCTGAGCCATTCCCCCTGCCCGTTGTAACGGCCCTGCATATCGTCCTGTTTCCCTGTGAAATTCCACATGAAATAACGCCAGTACATATAGCCGAATTGAAAGCTAAGCATGTACTGAATGTTCTGCCATAGCGAAGGCGGGTGCACTTCTATATATTCCCCGAAGCGCCTTAAAAAACTTATGTACTGGTCCGTCTCAATTTCCCCGTTCTCCAGCCCTTCCCGGACTTGCTTAGCCGCCATTCGCAGTTCTTCATTATTGGATTTCAAACTGAAATCCAGCGGACCAAAAAATTTCATATAATTCTCTGCATGCTGGTCGCTCCACATCCGCGGCAGCAGCCCCATGTGGTCCGTGTTCGGACCCGGGAGGGCTTCCTTGTATTTGTTGACCACTACGTACTTGCCCAGGGCTTCATCTCGTTCGTACTTGGGTTTGTCGTCCCGGTTTTCACCAGGTGGGGCGAAAAGATCTGAGAAGTAGGCGCCATAAACGGGGCTGTCCACTCCGGGATATTGCTCCCGGTTATAATATGCGAGCAGGGCTCGGGCATCATCTTAGTCAGTGATATGAACCACTTAATTCTTTTAGAGTTTCTAAATAAAATCATTTAAGTAACATACTTGAGCATTCTTTTATCATCTGGTGTATACTAAACATTGAATAATCAAAGGTAAACGCATTTTATTAATCTAGGGAACAATCTTTGTGTGTATTTAGACAGTTAACCAACAGTGAATTGGTTCAATCTAAGGTGCATTATAATCGAATTATTATAACCTGTAACGATAAACCTATCCAAACTTTTATTTCACCGATGACAAACTTAAACTCACATTTCTATGGAAAAATAATTGTAGAACTTACCAGACAACTTATTTGAATATTTCTCGTAGCTTATAAAGAAGTTTTTGCTTGAGCTGATCACGTACTGAAATACGAAAGTTTGATAAAATTCACATTATTATTTCTTAATCTAGAAAATAAACTATTGTCTCTCATTTGCGATCACTTTATATATATT
>CAKZOC010000213.1 GCA_937136025.1 uncultured Bacteroidota bacterium | reverse complement strand
TGATAAGCACTGGGTTGCTCATGCTTCGCATAAAGTCATTTTGGTTGGAATTTTTTCTTTTAATATTGTCATTCTTCTCTATCACTTCACCAATCTGATATCTAAGAAATGCAATGAAAGTAGTGCTGCCAATGAGCCAACTCAAAAGAAAATGAAATAAAAACTCAAAGGATAGGTCTTCAACATCTAATTCATGTATGCTGAAACACTCACAATATTCCTCTTCTGTATGCTCTACTTCAGTTGCATGCCTCTTGTCTACCCTCTCAGCTTCGTTTCCTTGCTACTTTTCTACTGGGTCTCCAAATACAAATTCATCAGAGTTGATCAGAAACCTCCTTTTTACAATCACAGTATCAGTGAATTAGTAACAAGATACACTTTTATAGGTCTTGCACTCAACTGCCTGGTCTCTCCTCTTTCCATGCGAGCCCTGAGGGGCTCAAATCTCCAAAAAAATATTTTATGTGTTCCGGGAGGAACAAAAAAAAACACCGGCTAAAAAGCCGGTGTTTTTTTCTTCCCTCGAAGAAACCCGCTACGCTTTGGCAGGGGTGTTGAGTTTGTTACTCAGCTCCATGGAAATGGCAGAACGATCAAATTTCAAGCGCCCGGCCATGGTCTCGATCACACAGGAAAAATCCTTGTCATTGAGCTCAACCACTTTACCGTACAAACCGCTTTTCGTGATGATTTTGTCTCCCTTCTTTAAGGCTTCCGCAAACTTCTTTTCATCTTTCTGCCTTTTCATCTGGGGTCGTATCATAAAGAAATACGCCACCGCAAAAATCAAAATCAGCGGAAGAAATTGTCCTAAATCACCCATAGTTCTATAATCTTAAATCCTGATAATTCCTTAGTTTCCGGAAACAGGACCCATAGCTGTTGAAGTTCCCGCCTTAGGCTGAACAAATGCTTTAATCCGAATCATCTCCTGACCCTTGGCGGTATTGGTACTCAAGGTTACTGTTTTGATGACCTGATTCATTCCGGAGCCATTGAATTTTACAACCATCTCCCCTTGCTCGCCGGGCTGAATTGGCACGTTTTTCGGGTAGTCCGGAATCGTACACCCACAGCTACTGGTGGCGTTGGTGATGATCAATGGAGCTTCACCGGTATTGGTGAAAACAAAGGTGTGCTCCTGTGGCGTTCCCTGCTCAATAGTTCCAAAATCAAACTCTTGTTCTGCGAAAGCAATAGCGGGAAGTGATTTTGCAGCTTCGTCCCTTTGAGCAGCTACCGCTACATTACCTTCGTCGATGCGTTCTGAGGCCTTCTCCTTACAGGAAACAAAAGCCGTAATTGCCAGAACTCCAAGAATGATACTTACTTTTTTCATGATTAGATTTTTTTTAGATCAGTGCAAAATTAACGATTATTTTTTTACAATAGACCCCGCCCGGTTTTTTTCAACCGACCGGCAGTCTGATAGTCCTTTGTGAGTTTATCCAAAACCCCATTGATAAAAATACTGCTTTTGGGTGTGGAATACTCCTTGGCTATCTCCAGATATTCATTGATCGAAACCCGCTCCGGGACGGAGGGAAAATACAGTAATTCAGCGATCGCCATCTTTAGTAATATGGCATCTATTTCGGCGATGCGGTCTTTATCCCAATTGGGGGTTTGCCCTTCAATTTCCGCTGCCAACTCAGCGCCGTTCAAAAGGGTTTTATTCAATAGTTCGGTAGCAAAAGTTATGTCCTCCTGGTTTTTAAGCAAAGGGGGGAGGAAATAATTATGGGGGGATTGGGGTTTTACCTTCCGCAATTGTTTGAGCAAATGGGTGTTTACAAGTGGCAAATCGTCCACCCAGGTAATTTCCTCATCTTCCAGAAATTCGTACACCTTTTCATTAGGGGCAATAATCTCCTTAAAGGCCTGAACGAGAAATTCCCGGTCCGCCTCATAGGATTCAGGGGTTTGCGCATACGCATTATAGAGATCGCTTTGCAGCACTTCTGAAAGCACAATCTTTATATACTCTTCGTTGAGGTACCACTGCTTGAGTTTGCGCTTTTTCAACGCTTCGGAAAGTTCGGGATTCTCCGAAATTTGCTTAAGAATCTTGTTTTGGCTGAGGCGCAGTGGATTTCCTTTATCCCCGGGGCCCATTTTAAGGTAATTGCTCGTAGCCTTCTCCGAGCGATTGAGGGCAGCCTGATAGAGTTCCCGAAACAATGCCAGTATCAGTAGATACAGGGTATAGGTCTGCCCGATGCTTCTGTTGAGAAACTCCTGTTGCTTTTCCAGCGAACCTCCGCTGGTAAGGGATAGGGAATAGATGCACTGCATTACCTTAACCCTGAGATGCCTTCGTGTTAACATGCAAAGAACTTTGTTGTGGTAAACGAGGTCAAAAATACTAATCTATTTTAAAAGGCGGCTAAAAATCATCTTATCATTCTTATAACATCCCGATCCGTGCCAAAGGACTATATTTGTCCTCACCTGAATGATACGGCGTTCGGGTCAGCCCATCCAGGAATGAAAGAACTCAAGCACCTCAATAAATATTTCCGGAAATACTGGTTTAAATTAGTCTTCGGCATTATTATCACCATAATTGCACGGGTGTTCCAACTGGTGATGCCCTCCTATGTCGGCAAGATTATTGCCGTAGTGGAAAAATATCTGGCAGCCGAAATAACTGAGACACTTGCCCGCCAACAACTACTGGAGTATATCGGAATTATTGTCGGAGCGGCGCTGCTGTCTGGATTTTTTACTTTTCTGATGCGCCAGACCATTATCAATGTTTCCCGTTATATCGAATACGACCTTAAAAACGAGGTCTTTGACCACTATCAGCGCCTCAGCCTGAATTTTTACAAAACCAACCGAACCGGAGACCTGATGAACCGAATCAGTGAGGATGTCACTCAGGTCCGCATGTACGCCGGGCCTGCCATTATGTATGGAATGCAGACCCTTACCCTTTTTGTTTGTTTGATTCCCCTGATGTTTATCAAAGCCCCGACCATTGCACTTTACGCCCTGCTTCCGCTGCCGGTCCTCTCTGTGCTGATCTACTGGATCAGCCGGATTATCCATAAACGCAGTACCCGGGTTCAGGTCTTCCTCTCAGACTTATCCACCTTTGCCCAGGAGACTTTTTCAGGAATTTCCGTGATCAAAGCCTATGTCATGGAGCCCCAGATTAACCAACAAGCGGAGGGTCTCGCTCTTGAGGGTAAGACCAAGAGCATGGATTTGGCCAAGGTCAATGCATGGTTCTTTCCCCTGATGATTCTGCTCATTGGCGTGAGCAATGTGTTTGTCATATATATCGGCGGACTGCAGTACCTGAATGGTGAAATAGAATCGATAGGTACCATAGCCGAATTTATCCTCTACGTCAATATGCTCACCTGGCCTGTGGCCATTGTGGGATGGCTGACCTCTGTGGTTCAGCGTGCAGAGGTCTCTCAAAAACGGATCAACGAGTTTTTAAATCAAAAACCCGGGATCTTAAATCAATCCGAAAGCCCTACGCCCATTCAAGGGAAAATCACCTTTGACAAGGTCGGTTTTACCTATCCAGACACAGGAATCGAGGCCCTGAAAAATGTATCTTTTGAAATCAATCCCGGGCAGACACTGACGATTCTGGGTAAAACAGGTTCCGGGAAGAGTACGATACTGGAGCTGATTGCCCGCCTCTACGATGTGAGTTCAGGGGAAATCCGAATCGATGACAGGCCCATTGAAACACTCAATCTCATCTCACTAAGGGAAGCCATAGGGGCAGTCCCCCAGGATGCATTTTTGTTTTCCGATACCATTGAAAATAATATTCGCTTTGGCAAGCACAATGCCTCCATGGACGAAATTCGGGATGCCGCAAAAATGGCCGTGGTGGACACCAATATTGAGGGCTTTGCAAAAGGATATGAAACCGTTTTGGGGGAAAGGGGCATTACCCTGAGCGGGGGGCAAAAACAAAGGGTCTCCATAGCCCGCGCCCTGATCAAGGACCCCACCATTTACCTTTTTGACGACTGCCTGAGCGCGGTTGATACAGAAACAGAAGAGGCCATTCTCTCCAATCTCAAAAAAGCCTCTCAGGGTAAAACTACGCTAATTGTCAGTCACCGTGTTTCCTCGGCTATCAATGCGGATAAAGTAATCGTGTTGGATAACGGATCCGTTATTCAAGCGGGAAATCACGAGAAGCTTATGGCGCAGGAAGGCTACTACAAGGAGCTTTACATCAGTCAGCTGTCCGAGAAAGAAACATAGAAAAAGTTGCTGCTTTAGCATTTTTTTCACATTTTTGATTTGCTAACACAACCTTTTGGATGCTATGAGTGACAAAGATTTCAATGAGCAGGAAGAGATACATTCCAAAGTTTTAAGAGCAGGTCGAAGGACTTATTTTTTTGATGTTAGAAGTACAAAAGCAGGGGACTACTATCTTACCGTAACCGAGAGCAAAAAATTTACCCATGAAGACGGCTCTTTCCATTACAAAAAACACAAGATTTACCTTTACAAAGAAGATTTTGAGCCCTTTAGAGAGTACATGAATGAAATGATGGATTTCATCATTGAAGAAAAAGGGCAGGAGGTGATTTCAGAACGGCATCAGAAAGACTTCAAAAAAACGGATTTCTCTGAGAATGGATCTCTGGAGTCCTCCGGGAGTTCCTTCACAGATGTGGACTTCGACGACATTTAGGGCGTCAGCTCAAGCTTCAATGGCCTTTTTTCAAAGGCCTTTTTTTATGCCCCGGCGCAAAATGACCGAAAAAAAGGTATTTATACCCGTTCCTTAAAACAATATGGAAACCGATTCGTCTTCCTTAATTCTTGATAATAAGTAATCTATGAGACTGTTTTATCTGACTTTTTGCTTCCTTTTTATAATTCAAACCTCCTTGTCAGGACAAGAGGACCTCGATCTATCCTATTACCTGCCCGCAGGTATTTCATATGATCCGGCCATACCGAAGCCTTCGGCGATTATCGGGCATGAGGTCGGAGCCTGGCATGTCACCCACGACAAACTCGTGCAGTATATGCAGACCCTGGCGGCCGCCTCAGACCGTATTCAGATTGAAGATCGCGGCAGAACTTTCGAAGATCGGCCCGTATTGCTTCTGACCATAACCGCCCCGGAAAACCTGGAGCGTCTTGAGACCCTGCGCACGGAACATTTGCAACTCACCGAATCCGGAGCCTCGAACCTGAATCCCGCCGAGATGCCTGTGGTGGTCTACCAGGGTTTCTCCATTCATGGAAATGAACCCAGTGGTGCAAATGCGGGACTGGCCTATGCCTACTACCTGGCAGCCGCTCAGGGACCTGAAATTGAAAAAATGCTGAAGGATATGATTATCCTCATGGACCCGTCCTTTAACCCGGACGGCCTGCAGCGTTTTGCCTATTGGGCAAATTCCAATCGGAACATGCATCTGAACCCGGACGAGAATGACCGGGAATACCACGAAGTTTGGCCGGGGGGACGCACCAACCACTACTGGTTCGATATGAATCGGGACTGGCTTCCGGTGCAACTGCCAGAGAGCAGGGCGCGGATTAAGACATTTCACGACTGGTATCCGAACATCCTCACCGACCATCATGAAATGGGGACCGATGCGACCTTTTTCTTCCAACCCGGTGAACCCTCCCGGGTACATCCCTTAACGCCCGGTAAAAACCAGGAGCTGACTGCAGAAATTGGCACGTATCACGTCAAAGCCCTCGATGGAATCGGATCCCTCTACTATTCGGAAGAAGACTATGACGATTACTACTACGGTAAGGGTTCCACTTTTCCGGATGTCAATGGCGGTATAGGAATCCTTTTCGAACAAGGGAGTTCCAGAGGGCATATCCAGGAAAGCGAAAATGGAATTCTGACTTTTCCCTTTACGATTCGAAATCAGTTCGTCACTGCACTTTCTACCATAGATGCGGCTTGGAATATGCGGGCCAAACTCCTGGAATATCAACGTGATTTTTTTGCAGAAATGCGCACAAATAAAACGAGAACGGGTGGCCGGGGTTTAATTTTCGGGGACGCCAAAGACGGCGCCCGGGCCTGGCACCTGGCCGAAATCCTTCAAAGGCATAAAATACGTTTTCACGAGCTGGGTGCAGATACGGAGATCGACGGGAAAAAATTTCATAAAGGCAAGAGCTATGTCGTCCCCATGGATCAGAAGAATCCAAAACTGATCCAGGCCATGTTCGAAAAACGGACGACGTTTACCGATAGTCTTTTCTATGACATTTCCGCCTGGACATTTCCCCTGGCCTTTAATTTGGACTATACCGAAACGACCCGGTTACCGCAGATCGGTGAAGCGGTCAGCACCCTGAACCCTCTTCAGGGCGGGGTGGATCAGCAAAGCGCGTACGCCTATCTTTTAGAATGGCATGAATACTATACACCCAAAGTTCTCAATGGCCTTTTGCAAAAAGGACTTCGGGCCAAGGTAGCTAAAGAGCGCTTTGGGATGGATCAGAACAAATACGATTACGGTACGGTGATGATCCCTGTTCAGGGGCAATCCCTGACCCCTGATAAAATCTACACCCTTCTCAGGGATCTCACTGCCGGAACCGGCGTTCAGGTTCACGGCGTACAAACAGGGAAAACTGTGGGTATCGATTTGGGCAGCCGGGAATTCGATCCGATTCACACACCCAAGGTAGCTTTGTTGGTCGGAGACGGCATTCGATCCTACGACGCCGGTGAAATCTGGCACCTCTTCGATACACGATACGACATGAAGATTACCAAGATCGATACAGATTATCTCAGCCGGGCAGATCTCAGCACGTATACCGATATCATCATTCCGGGCTTCCGGGGCGGTGGAATATCAGAACGACAGGCCGAAAAATTAAAGGAATGGGTTTCAGCCGGAGGAACCCTCATCGGATATCGCAATACAGCGCAGTGGTTCGATAAATATGAATTTTTGGACCTGGAGTTCCGGCGCGATACGCTGAAGGCCAAAGATATTTCCTTTGAACAGCGCAGTGCTTTTGAGGGTGCACAGGTCACCGGAGGTGCCATTTTTGAGGCGCAGATCGATCGCTCCCATCCCATCAATTTTGGATACACGAATGACAGACTGCCGCTCTTTAGAAACACGAACATCTACCTGGAACCCTCCGGCAATAGTTATGAGAACCCCATCCAATATACCGCCAACCCTCTTTTGAGCGGATATATTTCAGAAGAGAATGCGAAAAAAATATCGGGAAGTGTTCCGTTGAAAATCGGGAGACACAATCGGGGAAGGGTCATCCTTTTTACGGACAATACCAATTTCAGGGCCTTTTGGTACGGGACGAACAAACTCCTTATGAACGCCATTTTCTTTGGGCATATCATGTAGGCTGCTCAGGGGAAGCCTACCGAAATTTGACGTAAGCCAGATTATGCAAAAAAAGTAGTACGACAATACTTAAGGCAGCACCCGGGGGAAGGAAGAATAGCAGGAGGCCCGTCAGCAAAAGATAGAATACGGGAAAAGCCAGCAGGCAATATAAGAAGCGGAAGGTACTGGCGAATTCTGGTTCAGGCACCTTCTTGCTCACTGAATAACGCCAGGGCAGCCAGGCCGGTGCATTGATTACCCGAAAAAGTACATCCCATAGCTTTCCCAACCCCAGCGTTGATGGAAAGGGTCCCGGATTTGGCAACTCGCCTTTCGCAATCAAGGCGTTTACAGGGACAGGATCCAGAAAATCTGTATGGTTTTCTTCCAGCCGTTGCTCCCATAATTCATAATCTGCATTCGTGGGAATATGTGTGGTCACCTCAGTGATGGCCTGATAGGTCTGATCCCTTAAAGGGCCAAAATCGAGTTCCTGAGTGTCCTCTGACCAATACCTGCGTGTGGGAAAGGGTGCTCCAAAGTAAAGGGCCACCCGATCCGGAAAATGTGCAGCGTTTTGGTAATTCATACCCACAGGGACTATAGTGATCTCCTGATCCGGGTTGTTTTCATAACTCTGAGAAAGGATACGGGTAAACCCTTTACTCAAGGGTCGGACCTGTCTTTTCAGATTGTGATTGGCTTCCGGAAACAAAAGGAGTTGTTCCCCCTGAGAAAAAAGCAGGGCACAGCGCTCAAAGACCGCCTGGTTTTTGGAAAGGGTTTCCCTTCCGTCCCGAAGGCGATAAACGGGCATCATCCGCATCCCCTGAAATATCCATTTCAACATCTTATTTTCAAAAACATCAGATCGGGTCAAAAAATAGGGCTTGCCCCTGGCGAATGCCGCATAGAGCAACGGATCCATAAGGGCATTCTGGTGATTCGGCAGGAGCATCACAGGCCGATCCAGGGGTACGCGCTCCATATGGGTCATACGGATCTCTTTGTAGTAACAATGAAATCCGGTTCGGATAAACCTTTTGAAGGCGAGATATAGAATGGTTCTCATAAAACAGATTCCTTCCGCACCGGAATCCCCCCCCAAAGGGCAGAAAGCACCAGACCGGATACCAGATGCCAGATACCCCAGAAGGCTGCCAGGAGGGCCATCCCGCCCAGACCTTCAAAAAAGGTAAAGATCAGAAGTAAGCCGAGGCCCGAATTTTGGATACCCGTCTCTATAGTAATACTCTTTACGTCTCTGAAGGGCAGTCGCATTACCCGTCCGGACGTATACCCCAAAAGGAATGCGGAAATATTGTGAAACAATACCAGGGTAAAGACCAATCCCACGTAATCCAAGAAAATATCACGGTTATTATAGAGGGCAACAAAGATTAAAAAGACAAAGAAAAGGAGGGAAACAATCTTGAAAAGTTTCGCCATACGTTTGGCGAGTTTCGGCCTCAGATGTCCGAGTAACATTCCCGCGATTAGCGGAAGACCTAATAAGAGGGCGACCAGTCGCACCATTTCCCACAGGTTAATCTGCACATCGTTGAGCAAGGCGGCCGAGGGCCCGTAAAGACTGCCCCAGAACTGCAGGTTTAAAGGAGTCATCAGGACCGCAAGAAGTGTGGCTATAGCCGTGAGGCTCACGGACAGAGCCGTATTTCCGCCACAGAGATGTGACATAAAATTCGAGACATTTCCTCCCGGACATGCGGCTACCAGTATCATACCCAAAGCGAAACTCGGTTGGGGTTCCCACCACCAAACCAGCAGAAAGGTCAGGGCGGGTAATAGCAGAAACTGGCAGCATACCCCGGTAAGGACCGATCTGGGATTCCGGAGGACCTGTCGGAAATCTGAGGGTTTAATCTCCAGGGCAATTCCGAACATCACCAGGGCCAGGGCCAGGTTCATCGTCCAAAGCGCTTCATTGTCAAAATTGATCCGTAACTGATCTATCTGTGTCTCCATACTAACTTCGATCAGCGATCAAACCAAATATTTTGTGCGATATCTCCCGAAAAGGCAATGGAATAACTTCCAAAGGTGCTACCCCATGTTCCTGAGCGTCCTTCCGCGACTTCAAGGGATACTTGAGAAGTTGAGAAGATAGGAAGTCCGTAAGAAATTTACAAGTATTTAATACCTTTAGGATTCTATAAACAGTACAGGTATGGCCCAAACCCCAAGTACAATGCTCGCCCTGGGTACGCGAGCCCCTGAATTTTTATTACCCGATAGTGTAAGCGGCAAGGCCCGATCTTTCGCCGATCTGAAAGGAAACCGGGGTACAATCGTGATGTTTATCTGTAACCATTGTCCTTTTGTGAAACACGTCAACCCCGAATTGGTCCGCCTTGGTCATACCTATATACCCAAGGGTATCGGACTGATCGCAATTTCCAGCAATGATGTGGAAAACTATCCCGAGGATCACCCGGATAAGATGCGGGAAACCGCCCGGACGGTAGGGTATCCATTTCCGTACCTCTATGACGCCACCCAGCAAACGGCCCTCGACTACCAGGCGGCCTGCACCCCCGATTTCTATCTTTTCGATTCTGAAGACCTTTTGGTTTACAGGGGGCAGCTGGATTCCTCCAGACCGGGGAACAGCATTCCGGTAAGCGGAGAAGATCTGAGAAAAGCGGTGGACGACTTGCTTGAAGGACGGCCACTATCGCAAGATCAAAAACCCAGCATCGGGTGCAATATCAAGTGGAAACCCGTTTCCTGAACTCATACGGGCCATCCTCTGGCCTGAAGCAATCGCTCAATATGGGCGTAATGATGATTGCCATGCCAGACATATCTGCCGACGTTCTCCTCCAGGGTTGTAAAGCCACTTTCCGGATGAATAAATCCCTTTTTAAGGGCCTGGGCATTCACACCCTTTAATAAAAAAACCAGCTTTTGATGTACGGCCTTCAGATGTTCCAGGGAGAGGATGATCGGGCCTGAGACGCTATCTTCAAGAGCAGCCCAGGCCTTTTCATCATAGACTTTTATCTCTGGTGAGTCTTCTGTCAACGCCCATTTAAAGCGCATATAAGAATTATGATGGCTGTCCGAAAGGTGATGAATCACCTGTCGCAGGGTCCAGCCTCCCTCCCGGTAAGGGGTGTCCAACTGCGCTTCGCTAAGATCGGAAACCAGGTGCGATAGCCGGGACGGAAAGACCTCCAGGGCTCCAATCCATTCCTTCAGGTCTTTCTGAGTTATGGGATCCGGGGGTGTGAACCGCCCAATAGGATATCGCAGGACATCGAGGCATTCATCGCTCATGACAGCAGTACCTTAAGAAACCCCTTCCAGACTTACGTCGAAGACCAGAACAGCATTTGGGGGTATCACCCCGCCGGCACCTCTCGAACCATACGCCAGATCGGAAGGAATGATAAAGCGTGCCTTATCGCCCACACCGAGTAAGCTAATGCCTTCATCCCATCCGGGAATCACCTGACCCGTCCCCAGGGCAAACTCAATGGGTTCGTTCCGTTCAAAGGAACTGTCGAAAACGGTCCCATCTAAAAGAGCGCCTTTATAGTGCACGGCTACGCGTTGTCCCTTGGCTGGTTTTTGTCCGGCACCCTTCTCCATAATTTTATACCTCAATCCGGAAGGTGTTTTTTCAAAACCCTCTGAAAGGGAGGCCAGGGTTGCCTCAAGAGCTTTCCGCTCCGCTGCCTCGCGTTCGGCTTTACCGGTCCGAAAAGCCTCAAAGGCTTTCGCGGCATCCCAGGACTCAGCCGCGTCCCCGACGCGAAGTATCTCGACGGACTCAATCTTATCGCCCTGTGCGATGGCGTTGACAACTTCCTGTCCCTCTACTACATGACCAAAAACGGTGTGCTTTTGATCCAACCAGGGAGTGGGAATATGTGTGATAAAGAACTGACTGCCATTGGTGCCTGGTCCGGCATTGGCCATGGACAGCACCCCAGGGGCATCGTGCTTAAGCTCAGGGTGAAACTCATCATCGAATTTATAACCGGGGTCTCCGGTACCTGTTCCTTGTGGACATCCGCCCTGAATCATAAAGTCGGGGATCACCCTGTGAAAGGTCAGACCATCGTAATACCGATCGCCCTCCTTTTTCGCCTGATTGGAAAGTTTTCCTTCAGCCAGTGCGACAAAATTCCCTACCGTACCGGGGGTTTTGTCGTGGGTCAGTTTTAAAAGGATTCCTCCTTTGCTCGTGCTGAACTTTGCGTAGATTCCGTTTTCCATATTCCTTAGTTTTGGCGGCAAAGGTAGGGAAAACCAAAAGATCAGAAAGCCACGGACAGACCGAATTACTGCTGTCCCTGCAACCCTGTGGGAGAGGTAAATCCGTAGCGATCCACCAAATAGACCAAACTGGTCATGGCTGCAGCACCGAGCTCGAGTTCGCGTTTATTTACCGCATCAAAGGTGTCTGTCTCCGCATGGTGATGCTCAAAATAGCGTTGCGAATCCGGGCGCAATCCCGAGAGTACCAACCCCTGATCCTTCAAGGGTCCGATATCGGCTCCGCTCCCACCCCGGGTAAACTCATGGATCAAATAGGGTTCAAAAAGCTTTTTCCAGCTCTGAATCCGCTTATAATCCTCCAGACTGCAATCAAATGAAAATCCCCTGGGGGTAAAGCCACCGGCATCGCTTTCCAGAGCAAATAGGTGCTTTTCCTTTTTCTCTTTGGCCACTTCCGCGTATTTCAGCCCGCCCCGAAGTCCATTCTCCTCGTTCATAAACAACACCACTCGAATCGTTCGCTGAGGTCGATAACCCACCTTTTTCAGGAGGTGAAGCACCTCCATACTCTGCACGCAACCCGCTCCGTCATCATGTGAACCGTCGCCTAAATCCCATGAATCCAAATGGCCGCCGATGACAATGACCTCCTCCGGAAACGCACTCCCGCGGATCTCCCCAATCACATTATACGACTGAGCATCAGGCAACTGCCGGCAGTTCTGTCGGAGGAAAAATTGAATCTGCGGGTTGAGCTTTAAGGTAGTACTCAAGAGATCTGCCCCTTTGGTACTGATGGCTGCCGCGGGAATCCGCTCCGATAGGGTGAGTTCTCCATAACTCATGGATCCCGTGTGGGGATGGTCGTCCAGACTCAGATTCATCGAGCGTACGACTACTCCGACTGCCCCGTATTTTGCAGCTTCCGCTGCCCCCGAATACCGCTGATCCACGCAACCGGAATACGCTTCAAAAGTATTGATCAGAGTCGGGTCCATCGGACGATTATAAAAGACGATTTTTCCTTCGATCTCACTTCGGCCCAGTTTGGGAAGGTCTTCAACCCCCTGCACTTCAATCACAGAAGCCTTTAAACCCCCTGCCGGAGTAGCTACTGAACCGCCTAAAGCGCATACAGGGACGTTATTGGTCACTCCCGGCTCACTTTCGATATAGGCGAATTCAGGGGTTCCCCTCACCCACTTAGGCACCATTACGGGTTGCAACCACACCCGATCCAGGCCCAGGGCTTCCATCTCCTTTTTGGTATACGTAACGGCCTGTTCTGCCTGCACAGAACCCGATAGCCTCCCCCCAATCTGGTTCGAAAGGTAATTCAACCAGTCATAGGACTTACCTTCAGTCAAAGCCGAAGTGTACAACTCCCGAAACATCCGGGCATCTTCCTCCTGGGCGGTTCCACGCACCCCACCCCCTATCATCAATACGGCACAGAGGAATCCGGTAATCCAACTTCTCCCCGGGGTGGGTATAACCATTTTAATATTTCTCATCTGATCAGTGCTGCTTTTTCAATTCGTTGCGATACTCTTCAATATGCTTTTTGATCTCCGGATCCAGCTCAGGCTCCCTTATATCGTCAAATTGCTCCAGTTGTTCCAACAAAATACTCGCTACAATCAGCCGCGCCCCTTCCTTACAATCTGACGGAATGACGAACCAGGGCGCATGCTCCTTCGTAGTGCGGCGAATCGCATCCTGGTAGTATCTTTGGTAGTCTGCCCAATATACCCGTTCATCCAGGTCCCCGGGTGAAAATTTCCAGTTCTTTCTGGGAAGTCTCAGGCGTCTGAGAAGCCGCTGCCGTTGCTCCTCTTTGGAAATATGCAGGAAGAATTTGTATACCAGGGTTCCGGTTTCGGCAAGGGTTCTCTCAAAGTCGTTAATTTGACGAAACCGTTTCTCCCAGAAAACCTCATCTACATCTTCCACTTTTTGGACATCGGGGAGGTTCTCCCCAAGGATAAATTCCGGGTGTACCCGGGTAATGAGGACATTCTCGTAATGCGTCCTGTTAAAAACACCAAACTTTCCACGGGAGGGAAGTGCGATATAATGACGCCAGAGGTGATCGTGCTTGCGTTCTAAATCTGTGGGTACCTTAAAACTATGCACCACGACCCCCCGGGCATTGAAGTCCTTAAAGACCTCCCGGATCAGGGAGTCCTTACCCGCCGTATCCATACCCTGCAGGCAAACCAGTACGGCGTACTTTCCGTGGGCGTACATCTTATCCTGAAAATCCCCCAGTTTGCGTCTGACCTTTAGCAAGCGCTTTTCCAATTTCTTATCGCTCAGTCCAAAATCCTCATAGGTTGAACGGCCCGTGAGATCGCAATCTGCATCTGCCTGATAATCTGAAGCTTCAATGTTTTTCATGGTTGAAAGATAAAACAAATTGGGGGTTCTCTGCAATTCCCCCCAGAAATCAAACGCTTTATCGAACGGTTAAAACCGCTTGATGTCATAGGGCGTTAAGGAAGAGTCTTAAGTCGAAAAAATTCGAAAGGCACCCAGGGGTGCGGTACTTTTATCTCACCCAAATCTACTCCGGCCCTGTGGCCGAAGTAAAACTTATGTTATGAAACTACTGCGCTACATTCTTTGTACAGGAGGCTGGTTTATGCTCATATCAGCCACACCGGAAAAAGCTTGCATCAACACAGAGTCCCTGATCGGATTTGTCAGTGAGGAGACTACTACAGCTCTGGAGGAGGCCGACATTCAAGTTATTCGGTACCACGCCTTCAAAGCGGTTAATGCCATAGAGCGCTCGCGCACGCAGCTCGAGGATTGCGGATGTGATTATGCGCGCAAAAACCTGCTGGAAAGTCTCGAAAATCTAAAATTGGCGACACAGGTATCCACACTGGAAGGGACCCGGATTCCCCTTTCCAGAGCCATGGACTATATTCTGGCAGGACGCGATGCCCTTGAAGCCCATGAAAAAACGCATACACGCCCCTTTTGGCAGCGTTTGGTTGGAGTAGATACCGAAGATACCGAACACACCCAGGCCACACGGTTACTAAAGGCCGATAAAGCCATTGAAGCGAAAATCGAAGAATCCCTGGTAACCTATCAGAATTCGTTAAACGAAGTCGTTGAAGGAGTTCCCTGTGAGGAAGCTCTGGTCTTTGTGCGCCGGGTATATGCGCACTGCGAAAAGCAATTGGATCGGAATGATCAGACGCCTGCCAAACGCTTTTACAACCTGAGAACCAAGGAAATCACTCAAAAAGCCCTGGATCAGCTCCGCAACTGCAGCAAATAAATTTACTTATTGGCAAAAAGCGTGACGTCGGCCGCACTGACCTCCTGCTCCCCCAGAATAATTAAACGTTCCACTACGTTTCGCAATTCGCGGATGTTTCCCGTCCAGTCGTATTCCTGAAGCAGGCGAACGGCATCCTTACTAAAGGATTTGACAACCGTACCCTGTTCTTCACCAATTTTTTTGGAGAAATGACGGATCAGCAAGGGGATATCTTCCCGCCTTTCATTCAGATCGGGAACCCGAATGAGAATCACGGCCAGCCTGTGATATAAATCTTCCCGGAAGCGCCCTTCTTCAATTTCCTTTTGCAAGTCCTTATTGGTTGCGGCCACCACACGTACATCTACTTTGATATCTTTGTCTGACCCCACCCTGGATATTTTGCTCTCCTGCAAGGCGCGCAAAACCTTCGCCTGGGCCGACAGACTCATATCCCCAATTTCATCGAGAAAGAGCGTCCCTTTGTTGGCCGCTTCAAATTTTCCGGCCCGGTCCTTTACCGCAGAGGTAAAGGCGCCTTTGACGTGGCCGAACAGTTCACTCTCTATGAGTTCTGAGGGGATGGCTGCACAGTTTACTTCAATAAATGGAGCACTGGAACGTGTGCTCTTCTCGTGAATCCAGTGGGCCACCAATTCTTTACCGGTTCCGTTAGAACCCGTAATCAGGACCCGGGCATCTGTAGGGGCCACCTTCTCAATGATCTCTTTAATACTCTGGATTCCCGAGCTCTCCCCGATCATTTCAAAGCTCTTGCTGACCTTCTTTTTAAGGCGTTTGTTGGCTACCACGAGTTCTTTCCGATCCAGGGCGTTGCGGACCGTTGTGAGCAGCCGGTTCAGATCCGGTGGCTTTGATATGTAGTCAAAAGCCCCAAGACGCATGGTCTGAACAGCCGTATCCAGATCTCCGTGCCCTGAAATCATGATAAAGGGAATCTCGGGCTTCTCTTTCCGGGCTTCCTGCAATACCTCTACCCCATCCATTTTGGGCATCTTAATATCGCAGAGCACCAGGTCGTAATCGGCCTGCCGGATTTTTTGCAGTCCGGCTGCCCCATCCGGAGCTTCCTCAATCTGATACGCCTCGTTTTCCTCGTTTAATATTTTGACCAGCACCCGGCGGATGGCGGCTTCGTCTTCAATTACTAAGATTTTTGACATATGAATCTTTCAAATTTTATAGGTATTTGTTCCTTAAGACAGCGGACAAATCCCGGGTAACCTATGGGCAATAACTGTTCCAGTTTCAAAATTAGTGCGTTCCGCCTGTTAAAAGCGAAAGAAACTGAAAGAAACCGACTACCCCAGTTTATAGAGTACCGGATTAAAGGCCTTGGAGGCCACAAGAACGGTATCTCCAAGAGCCAGCCCTTCAATTTCTGAAGCCCTGGAGATTACCTTAACCACCTGATTTTGAATCCGCACATGAACGATAAAGAGGATATCGGCCGCTTCAATACGCACAACTTCCCCGGTAAATTTAAACTTCCCGCTAATCTGCCGGTCTGAAAATAAGGCATCCGCGGCGGTTTCCTTGACAACCCTGCCCGCTTCCATATGCATCACCCGGTCTGAAAGTCGATAAATTTCTCCCAGATCATGACTGATCAGAATTGTGGTCAGGCCAAATTCCCGGTGTACGCGAAGAATATCTTCCTGGAGCTTGGCGCGTATTGCGCTGTCCAGGGCGGAAAGGGGTTCATCCAGCAGAAGTATCTCGGGTTTTTGAACCAGGGCCCGCGCAAGAGCAACGCGTTGCTGCTGTCCGCCTGAAAGAGTGGACGGCAAGCGTTTTTCCAGCCCCCTGAGGCCTACCATTTCGATGAGGGTGTGCACCAGCTGTCGATCTGCGCGCCTTCCACTGCCGTATTCGAGATTTTGCTGAACCGTCATATTGGGAAAGAGGGCATAATCCTGAAATACAAAACCGATCCTGCGTTGTTGCGGCTTTACGTTTATTTTTTGAGCGGCGTCAAACCAGATCTTATCGCCAACGCGAATAATACCCGCATCCGGGGTCATCAGCCCTGCGAGCATTCGAAGTGTGGAGGTCTTTCCCGCCCCGGATTGACCATATAGGGTAACCAGTGTGCCCTTCGGAATTTCAAAATTCAGCCGGAGTTGGATTCCACCCCCCGAAGCATTCAGATCTTTTTGAGCGGTACAGGAAATCATCTCCAAAAACGTTTTAAATACCCTCCATTGACCAGATAGACCAATAACAGAATCAGGAAGGTAGCGATAAACAAAATAGCGGAATAGACGTTTGCAGCTCCGTAGTTCAGGGCCTCTACCTCATCGTAGATGGCGATGGAAGCCACTCGGGTTCGGCCCGGAATATTGCCTCCGATCATCAGCACTACCCCAAATTCACCTACGGTATGTGCAAAGGAAAGGACGATCCCGGTCAGCAGGGCCGGCCGGATATTGGGGAGTAAAATACGCCTCAGCGTTCTGAACCTGGAATTCCCCATCAGGTAAGAGGCCTCTCTGAGTGAAGGAGACAGAGACGACAGACCCGCCTGTATCGGATGAACCATAAAGGGTAAGCTATAGAGGACGGAGGCCAGGACCAGCCCCGGAAAGGAGAAGATCAGTTCCAATCCCAACTGCGATTCCAGAAAACCCCCAAAAGCATTGCGGGGACTAAAGGCGACTAAAAAATAAAATCCGAGAACCGTGGGCGGAAGCACCAAAGGCATACTGACCAGTGTTTCCACAATGGGTTTGAGACGGGCCCGTGAATAGGCGAGCCAATACGCCAGAGGGATGGCCAGCAAAAACAGGATAACCGTAGTTACCAGGGCGAGTTTAAGTGTCAGTAAGAGCGGATCCCAACTCATTCTCCCGAGAGCATTACTTCAGTGGTTTTCACACAGGCTACAACCTTTTTTCCAGGGACAAGACCGAGAAGAGCTACCGAGTCGGCAGGAATAATAGCCCCGAGATCTCCGATCGGTGTTCGCAGGCCAACCCAGGTGAACAGGGTGCCAGCCTCCAGTTTGTCCACCTCTGCAGGTATTTGATTAGGCTCGCTGATTTGAGTAGTCCCCGGAAGGTAAAGCAGCACCTCCGTCTCTTTAAAAAGGACAGCAGCTCTATCTCCGTTTTTAAGGTAAGGCGCCGTCTCAGGTGTTTCGATAACCACGGCCTGAATCTCGTGGCCCGCATCGAGAACTGTGGTCACCAGAGAGATCTGCTGACTGGTTCGGATCGCTCCAATATGTCCTTCAAGCCTATTCATCTGTTGTATATCCGTATTTATTCAGGATACCCCGGGCAGTGTCTGAAAATAAAAAATCCCGGAATAAAAGCGCATTATTCCCTTCACTGTCTTCCTGTCGGATGACCACAACCCCCTGCTCAATAGGCGTGTATTGAATCGCATCCAGGGCTGCCCACCGTCCCATATTTTCAAACTGTGGAGCCGAAACCACAGACATAGCGGTGAACCCGATTTCTGCAGAACCCGAACGGATGAACTGGTTCACCTGCCCGATACTCTCCCCAAAAACCAGTTTTTCCTGCAGCAGACTATCGAGATTGTTATACTGCAATACTTCCAAAGCGGCCCGACCATAAGGAGCTGTTTTGGGGTTGGCTATTGCAATATAGCGGATTTCATCCCGGGACAAAGCACTGAGAACGGGATCAACACCCTCCCCTGTCGTCCACAAAACCAACTTCCCAAAGGCATATACTCGTGGAGGGCCGAGCGTATAGCCTTCCCGGTAGAGCTTATCGGGGTATTTCACATCCGCCGAAATCAGAATGTCATAGGGGGCACCCTCCGTAATCTGGGCCGTCAGTTTCCCGGAAGAACCTGTCACCATGCGACTTGGAATTCCGGTTTGGGCCGTAAAAGCCTCTGAAATCTCCTCGAGCGCAAATTGCATATTGGCAGCCCCGGCTATGGTCAGGATGCGCTCCGTATCCACATTGCCACAGGAACTCAGCCACAAGGCACAACCCAAACACATGACTCCAAGACTAAGTATCTCTTTAACTGATCGCATCCTGCCTTAATTTTTCCGGACGGGTATCCACAGTTCCTCTTGTGAATCCGGATCTTCTCCTTTATAGCCCGCTCCCATAACGGCAAAATGGGGTCTTGGGTCGAGGGTAAACCCGGACCCGGGGATCCAATCCACAAAAATATACTGGTATAACTGATGTACCTGGCTTGCCGGGCCCTGATAGCTAAATACGGCATACAGCCCCTTTTCAATAAGGAGTTCCTCCAGGCCCTCAGGCCTGGGAGAAGCGTGTTTTTCCACGGCTACAGCCGCCCATTTTTCAAAGGTTTTCCCGGGATCATAGGTGTTGAAATAAAAATCCGGATAAACCTCCACGGAGTACCATTCGCCCCCGAGCCTATCTCCAATATTCTTTGAAACGGGCATAAACCTGCGCCATAAGGCCTGGGTAGTGTTCTCCTGTATGCTCATTCGCGTTCGCAATCCCAGCAACAGGCGCTCCTCTGATTCTATAATTCTGGGTGGATGGAATCGCATGGAATTCATTTCGGTTTTTCTCCTAGGAATCGGAATGGGTCCCCGCCCCGTCCGGAAGGGGTTGTTGAAAAAAATGCACATCCCGCTGAGGGAATGGAATCCGCACCCCGTGTTCGCGGAAGAGTGCATCGATACGATAGCGGATTCGGCTTTTCAGTCGCAGTTCCCGAAACGCATCATCGACAAAAAAATGAACGGAAAAAAGAAGCGCAGAATCCCCGAAATCATCAAACATCACAAAGGATTCCCGGTGCTTCAGGACGGCTTCCTCCTGCTTCACAGCCTCGATAAGCAAACGGGTAACAAGCTCCACATCACTGCCATAGGCTACACCCACGCGTACAGCCTCTCGTGTTATCCGGTGGTTCTGCGTATAATTAAACACGGTTTCCCGCATAAACTTGTGGTTGGGTATCACCATGATTTTTTCATCCCGGGTCAGCGCCAGTGTGGATCGCAGCCTGATTTCGAGTATTTTCCCAATCCGGTCATCCACTTCAACGATGTCCCCCACGCGAAGGGACTTCTCGACCACCATCAGAATCCCTCCGATGATATCCTGAAACAACTCCTGCAGCGCAAGTCCGATACCGACAAAGAGTGCCGCCGAAGCCGTAATGAGGAGGGTGATGTCAATACCAGCGGAACTCATCGTGAGCAAGATGACCACGACGTAGATCAGGTACTTTACGTACTTGAATATGGTTACAAACTTCAGTTGATCCTCTGTATCCATCTTCCGGGTAAAGAACATCCGTGTCCAGTTCATCAAAAACTTCGTCGCTATCAGGGCGACGGTGACGAGGATCAAAAGGCCAAAAGTCAGGTGGATACCGTTGTTGGAATCGCCCAGATGAATGCCCGCATTCAGAAAACCTTCAATGCTCTGCCAGAGATCGTTTTCGATAAAATCCTTTACATCGTTTGTAGTATCCTGAACCATGAACTTAATACTTTAACCATTTGAGTAATTCCCGATACGTGGGCTTTTTACCGTACATCAGGATGCCTACCCTGTAAATCCTGGAGGCCAGATAAACGATCGCCAAAAAAGTGAGTATGAGTAAAACAATTGAAAGCACGAGTTGCCATACAGGTACGCCCCCTTCTCCAACTCCACCCGGCAAGCGCATCATCATGACGATAGGTGAGGTCAGTGGAAAAATAGAAAATCCCACGGCAATAGGCCCATGCGGGTTTGAAAAAACAGAAAAGAAGCCCACATATATGGCCAGCATCAGGGGGAGTATAATCGGAAAAATAAACTGTTGGGTATCGGTCTCATTATCCACAGCGGCCCCAATAGCGGCATAGATGGAACTGTAGATAAGATATCCCAACACAAAATAAACCAGGAAAAAACCAATCATTAATCCCATAGGAATGTTGAGAAATTCCTCTACGATCAGGGCGGTAGTGGCATCGGTTTGCAGCTGGTCTGCCGGGTTGAACCCTTCCAGGCCGGGGGCTGTCCCGGGTCGCTCGAGCAGAATGGCAGGATCCAGGTCTAAAAAAATCAACACGAGGACCATCAGGAGGGAAGCCGAAATAATCCAGATTAAAAATTGGGTGATCCCCGCCAGGGAGGTGCCGATAATTTTACCCAGCATTAATTGAAAAGGTTTTACCGAAGAAATAATGATTTCGATTATACGACTCGTCTTTTCCTCGATTACGGAACGCATGACAAAGCCGCCGTATATGATAATGAACATCATGATAAGATATCCGAATCCCCCGCCTACAAGCGCTTTAAACTCATTGATTCCCTTCACGCTGCGTTCCCCGGCAAAAGTGGCTGTATTGATCTCATACCCCGCTCCGAGATCGGCGTAGGTTTGTGGGCTCATCCCCAATTCCTCCAGGCGGTATAACCGCAACCCGCTTTCCAGTATCCGTTCTATCCGCTCCAGCACTGAGGTACTCGGGGCCTCCCGGGTGTAGAGATACGCGCGCTCGGCTACCCAATCCAGTCGCTCGCCATCCTCGAGATAGAGCAAACCGTAGTATCCCATGGACAACGTGCTGTCTTTAGCCTCCTCCAGGGACAGATCCTGCAGTCTCACGAAAGACACCCCCGGCTGGGGCAGAAAATCCCCTTGAAAAAACGAGCTCTCATTGAGCACGGAGACAATCCGCTTTTCATTATCATTAATCTTGGTGAGATAGGCGATCAGGACAACCATACCCACCAGTAAAATGGGACTGAGAAACGTCATGATCACAAACGATTTATTGCGGACTTTGGCGAGGTACTCCCGACGAATAATCAATCCGAGTTTACGCATCTGTTTCCTGATTTTGTACCGTTTGAATAAAGATGTCATTGACCGAAGGGATGACTTCCTGGAAGGCCGTCAGGACTCCGCGCCCTGTGAGGTACTCCATAAATTCACTCTGTTTTTCATCTTCCAGGCGCACGACGAAATCCCATATTTTCTCATCCGGATCAAAGGCAGAACGCACGACAGGGGCCATTACCTGCATCCCATTGAGACCCTCATCTCCGTCCCGCGGCGTCCAGCGCACCCGGTATTGATTCTTGCGGTAAGCCTTCTTAATATTGGCGAGTCTGCCCTCAAGAATCTTATGGGAGCGGTGGATCAGGGCAATATATTCGCAAAGCTCTTCCACGGATTCCATGCGATGCGTCGAAAAGATAATCGAGGCACCTTCCCGCCGCAACTCCAGAATCTGATCCTTGATAAGGGCCGCATTGATGGGGTCGAAACCACTAAAGGGCTCATCGAAGATGAGCAGCCGGGGCCGGTGAAGTACTGTGGTTATAAACTGAATTTTCTGAGCCATCCCTTTGGAGAGCTCCTGCACTTTGCGGTTCCACCAATCCCCTATGTCCAGCTTTTCAAACCAGTAGTTCAGCTCCTTTCGGGCATCGGCCCGGGAGAGCCCTTTGAGTTGAGCCAAATACAATGCCTGTTCTCCGACCTTCATGTTCTTGTAAAGTCCGCGCTCTTCCGGCAAGTATCCGATATGTGCCACATGCTCCGGTTTGAGCGGTACTCCCCCCAGCAATATCTCCCCCTGGTCCGGAAAAGTAATCTGATTTATAATCCGGATAAGGGTCGTCTTCCCCGCCCCATTCGGGCCCAGTAATCCGTATATGGAATGGGCGGGAACCTCCAGAGAAACCTTATCGAGGGCCTTGAAATTTCCATATGATTTACTGACTTCCCTGATGGAAAGAATGGGTTCCATATGTCGTTGCATTAGTCGGTTTAAAGATAGGTATTCAAGGACAACTATGACAGGATCCTCGGGAGCATCCTACGGTATTTTAACGCTGGCAAAAAAACACTGTGGCCTGAAAAGAAAAACCCACCCTCAAACGAATTCAAGGATGGGAAAAAAATTGCTATGAAAAAGAAAATTAATATTGGAGTCCCAATATCAAGTCAAATATACATTTTTTATTTTAATAGGACGAAATTATCCTCAGGAGAACATATCCTTAACTTTTTCAAAAAAAGATTTGTCGGATTTCTCGGGCTTCGGATCAAATTTTTCGTCGGTCTGCATACGCTCAAAAAACTCCCGTTGCTCTTTACTGAGTTCTTTAGGGGTCCAGACATTGACGTGAACCAGCAAGTCTCCAGTTCCGTAGCCGTTGATACTTTGTATACCCTTGTTTCTCAATCTTAGAATTTTTCCGGACTGCAAACCGGGCTCCAGCTTAATCCGAACTTTCCCGCTTACCGTATCGATTTCTTTGGAAGTACCCAATACGGCATCGGGAATACTGATATATAAATCGTAGTGCAGGTTATCCCCTTCCCGCTTTAACGTTGGGTGTTCCTTGGTTTCTATAGCCACGAGCAGGTCCCCTGGAATTCCATTACCGGGAGCATCATTCCCTTTACCGGAAACCTTGAGCTGCATGCCCGATTCAACCCCGGCAGGGATTTTTATAGATACGGTCTCTTCCTGAACCTTGAGGCCATGGGCATCTGCCTCGGCCGGTTTCTTATCCAGAACCTGGCCCGCACCTCCACAGGTGGAACAGGCTGTGGCCGTCTGCATACGCCCCAGAATGGTATTGGTCACCCGGGTTACCTGACCACTTCCACCACAAGCTGTACATGTTTTATAGGTGACTCCGGGCGCCTGCACCTTTCGTTTCACCTTTACCTTTTTTTCGACCCCATGGGCGACTTCCTCTAAACTCAGATTGACACGGATCCTGAGGTTGCTTCCCTTGACCCGGGCCTGTCCGCCTCCGAATCCGCCGAAACCACCTCCAAACGCACCTCCAAAGGCACCCCCGAAGATATCCCCGAACTGACTGAAGATGTCCTCCATGTTCATGCTTCCGGAACCAAAGCCTCCATTACCTTCAAAAGCTGCATGGCCAAAACGGTCATACCGCTCCCGTTTCTCCGGGTCGCTCAATACCTCATAGGCTTCTGCCGCAATTTTAAAATTCTCTTCTGCGGCCGAATCACCAGGATTCCGATCCGGGTGAAACTCTATGGCCTTTTTCCGGTACGCTTTCTTGATTTCACCTGCCGATGCGCCTTTGGCAACACCCAGTACTTCGTAAAAATCCTGCTTCATAAACCTATTTTCCTACGACAACCTTAGGATGACGGATGATCCGATCCCCAAGTTTGTATCCTTTTTCGATAACATCCACCACCTTGCCCTGTAATTTCTTATCCGGCGCAGGAATCTGTGTCACAGCTTCGTGAATCTCTGCATCAAAGGTGTCACCTGTCTGTACTTCGATCTCCTCAAGCCCCTTGCCCATAAGGGTGTCCCTGAACTTATTCTGAATAAGTGTTACGCCCTTAAAGAGTTCTGAATCTTCTGATCTGTCAATTTCCCGGACCGCCCTGTCAAAATCGTCCAGCACAGGCAGCAAGGCAGAAATCACTTCCTGGCCCGCCGTCTTGTACAGCTCCATGCGCTCCCGCGTGGTGCGCTTCTTATAGTTTTCAAATTCAGCAAACAGCCTTAGAAACTTATCTTTCTCCTTTCCGAGTTCCTCCTTCAATACGGCTTCCTCACTGCGCTCTTCGGTCATTTCTTCTTGTGTTGAATCCGCTTCTCCCCCGGTTTGTCCCGCTTCTTCCTGAAGCGATTCTTCCTCGTGAAAGACTTCTTCCCGTTGTTCCTGTTCTTTATTGATACTCATACGAGATTGATTTATATACCTGTGTTACACGATGGCAAAAGTACTGCCATTTCTAAAAAAATGTCAAAATGTCACAAAAAATCGGAAACGGGAAGGATCTCCCGTCCTATCCACTGGTCTTTTCAGGAAGTCAGAATCTCCTCAAGTGCCTGATGGACGTTCGTATAGGTAAACGCAAATCCTTCCATGGCTATTTTTTCCGAACTGACGCGTTGGCCCGTAGTAAGGAGTTGAGACATTTCTCCCAAAATAGCGGAGAGTGCCCAGGAAGGGATTTTCGGCAGCCATAAAGGCTTTTGTAAGATACGCGCGATTTCCTGGGTGAGTTTCTGGTTGGTCACCGGGTTGGGGCCCACCGCATTATATACCCCTTCAAGGCGCTCTTCCAGCGCAAAGACCATCATTCGGGCCAAATCCTCTATGTGAATCCAGGACTGCCATTGCCGTCCGCTGCCCAGAGGAGCCCCAACCCCCAGTCGAACAGGCTTCGCGATCTCCGGCAGGGCTCCCCCATTCGCAGAGAGGACCAGTCCGATTCGCAAAATACCCGTTGGAATGCCCATGGAGGTAAATTCCCGGGCCGCTGCTTCCCACAATTCCACCGTTTCCGCCAGAAAGCCTGTGGGTGTGGTTTGTGTTTGCTCTGTATAGAATTCTGTCAAAGAGTCCGGGTAGATCCCGGTGGCAGAAGCCGAGAGCAGGTACGCTACCTGATGGTCACCCACAGCATTCAACCCTCTTTTTAATGTCGCCAGGCTACTTGTGCGACTCTGTTGAATCTCCTTTTTATACGAAGAGGTCCATCGCCTGGCGATGGTGGCACCGGCCAGGTTTACAATCCCCTGAACACCCTCAAAACAAGCCGTATCCATCTCATTGTTGGAAGGGTCCCAGAAAAATCCCCGATAATCTTCGGAATGCTGAATCTTGTTTTTCGACGTTGTCAGATAGTGAACCCCATAGCCCTTTGCTCTTAGCTGGGCGACAAGTTCCTTCCCCACGAGTCCAGTGGCTCCTGTTATCAGTACTTTCAAAGCATTTGTTTTTGCAAAAATACCGCTTTGTAACCCCAGGACCCGTTGATTTGTAAGGGATTTAACACTTTAAGCCGAAGCACTGGCCTTTTTCGGTTTTGAAGCCCGGAGCATTTCGCGCTTCCCCGGAGGGCCAGGCAGCCGCTCCGTGCGAAAACCTACCGCCTCCATGGCGCGCCTGACGCTGCCTTTGGCGGAATAGGTCACTAAAATACCCCCGGGTCGCAGGGCTGAGAACATCCTGCTGAAGATGTCCTCGGTCCAGAGATCGGGTTGCACCCGGGCGCCAAACGCATCAAAGTAAATAAGGTCATATGCCGGGCTTGAAGCGACAAACTGCCGGAGATCTGTCTTGCGTTTGGTCAATATAAACCCATCCCGAAGGGTAAAGGGCTGCTCCCAGGGGCACCCATGGAGCTGTTCGTACCAAAGCGCTGCCCCGGAAATATCCACTGTGGAGCCATAGTCCAGTTCCCGCCACTCAGCCTCGGTTACCGGGGCCGTTTCAAGGGCTGTATAGTGAAGCTTCAAATGCAGGGAAGGGGCTTCCGCCAGCGTAATCAGGGCATTGAGGCCCGTTCCAAAACCTACCTCCAGGATGGAAAGTTCGCGGTCTGAAAACTGTCGGAGTCCGGATTCGATAAACACGTGATAGGCTTCCTGAACCGCCCCGTGCAGTGAATGGTATTGCTCGTTCCACTCGGGGAGTTGAATGGTCTTTGAACCATCCGCCGTGCGAACGATCTTTCGCTCCATCCTATTTAAAGATCCGAACGCCTGTGGCCTCGAATCCGTTTTGAAATTCAGACCCCCGGATCTGGGCAATTACAGAATCTGCCGCACCGGCGTCTTCTGCCATATGTCTGCGTTCCTCTTCAGGAACCTCTGAGATAAAGGCTTTTCCCTCAACAATGACTTTTTTACCGCTGATGTCCTTGGGCACAAAAAAACCGTAATCCTTAAACCGCACCATGACGGTTTCGTCATTCGGCAGGTTTACCCGCATCCAGCAGCCTTTGCTCTGGCAGACCTCAGCTACTTCTGCCTCAAAACGGGTATTCAGGGAATCTCCGGGTTGCAGGTCTGCAAACACCTGGTCCAGTTCGGACTGCCTGTAGACCTCACCCTCAGACACCGGGGCTCCGGCAAGCACAAAAGAAGGTTCTTCTGCCACTTCTGCAGGTACAGGCGCTTCAGTTTTAGCCTCCTTACAACCCGAAAGGAGCGCAAGAATCACAAGAAAAATGTTAAAATATTTCATAGTTTTCAGTTTCTCAAAGAGAATACAAAACTCTGGATTTTAATGGAATAAATAAAGGGAGTTACTGATTAAATTTATGTAATTTTATTCGGTAAATAGCAGGTGTATGAATTTATCTACTCTACAAATCCCGGTCGAAAAAACATCCCATTCCAGATTGGCCGATGTGGATTTTTCCAACCTCCCCTTTGGCAAGGTCCATACAGATCATATGTTTATCTGTACGTTTAAAGACGGGAAATGGCAAGATCCAAAAGTAGTTCCTTACCAATCGTTGTCCCTGGACCCGTCGGCAAAAGTCTTCCACTACGGTCAGGCGATCTTCGAAGGAATGAAAGCCTATAAAGACACTGAAGGAGGCATATGGCTTTTTCGTCCGGAGGAAAACCAAAAAAGGTTGAATATCTCCGCGAAGCGGCTCGCGATGCCTGAGGTACCGGAAGCTATTTTCATGGAAGGCCTCAAAACCCTAATTCAGGTAGATCATCAGTGGATTCCAAGGAGTGAGGGAAGTTCCCTCTATGTGCGCCCCTTTATTTTCGCTTCAGGGCAGGGCTTTCACGCTTCTCCGGCCGATGAATTTATTTTTATCATCGCCTGTTCCCCTTCAGGATCCTATTTTTCGGGTAAACTGGGCGTTCGCATTGAAGAGAAATATTCCCGGGCGGCCAACGGAGGTGTTGGCTATGCCAAAGCAGGCGGCAATTATGCAGGTCAGTTTTACCCTACCAAGCTGGCTCAGGCCGATGGATTTCAACAAGTCATCTGGACGGATGACAACGCCCATGAATTTATAGAGGAAGCAGGAGCGATGAATATTTTTGTGCGCATTGGCGACACCTTGCTCACCTCCCCCACCTCAGACCGAATTCTGGATGGGGTGACCCGCAAAAGCATATTGAAGCTGGCAGAAGCCGGCAATATTCCAACAGAAGTCCGGAAAATAAGTGTTAAGGAGTTGATCGAAGCTGAACAAAATGGAAATCTTAAAGAAATGTTCGGCTCAGGCACGGCTGCAGTGATCTCTCCGATCAGCAGTTTTGGCTATCAGGGCAAGCGCTACGAATTGCCTCAACTGGAGAACAGCTATGCAGCCCATTTTAAAAAGCAAATTACCGACATTCAGTATAACCGGGCCGAAGACCCCTTTGGCTGGCGGTATCCGGTAAAGTAAGTAACCCAGGCCCGCAAGTGCGGGCTTTTTTATTCCAGCTCCAGGATGGTTGCAATATTGGGCTGGAAGTAGTCCGGCCCTTTGAGCACCTTCCCGTCTTCCCGGTACACGGGTCGACCGTCTGCTCCGAGTTTACTCATATTACTGCGCTGAATCTCGTTGAAAACCTCCTCGATTTTCTCCTGCATGCCATGTTCGAGAATGGTACCACAGAGGATGTAGAGCATATCCCCCAAAGCATCTGCAACTTCCACCATATCTCCCCGCTGAGCGGCCTCAAAATACTCCTGATTTTCTTCTTCCATCAACCTGAAGCGCAAGGTATTTATGCGCGATCCTAAATCAGCAGTAGGTTTGGTGGAAATACCCAGCCCGAACGCCCGGTGAAATTCTGCAACAGCCTTTATGTTTTCTTTCATATTTGAAGAGGTTTGGGTTAGCTTTGTGCTAAAATAGAAAATATGTTCAGCACCGGACAAGCCATTTTCGCCATTCTGTTTATCGTTGTTTTCGTCTTTGTCGTCATCCGAATGTATCGCAAAGATCGCAGCTGGTCTAAAAAACAGTATTCCGGGGTATTTTGGGTGCTGTTGTTTTTTATAGGGTTTGTAGCCCTGCTCGTCTTTTTGAAATACAGTTTGAGGTCATAACATATTTTGTTCCATCCATCACAGTTTTCGGTTCATTTACAACGTTTTACGAAAAGAATTTCCAAAAACATAAGAATTCACGTACATTTGCGTTAGCCTAAAACAACCTTTTCCAATGGCGATTTTTATCTGGATATTCGCATCACTTGTGGTGTTAAACGTCCTTTTATTGGTCTTCAGTAACTCACTCCGCTCGGCCTCCAGGCCCGTTGACGGTCCTGAGAAAGCCGTTGAAACCAGTCGGAGGGTGTACAAATTTACAGCTGCAGAACCCGAGTTAAAAAAGGCGGTTTAACCCCCCTTTTTCACCATCGGACTTTAAGCAGCCCTACACATCTCATGTTCGCGTATACCACATCAGACTTATGAAGCACCTGCTCCTTATTTTTCTGGGAGGTGGGCTCGGTAGCGCCCTGCGCTATGTGATCGGTGGATATCTCAACTCCAGCGAAACACAGTTTTACCTCGGTACCTTTATAGTGAATATCGCCGGATGCCTGTTGCTCGGTTTTTTGGCAGGACTTTCACTCAAAGAGAATTCCATTTCCCATGAAGCCTCCCTATTACTGGGAGTGGGTTTCTGTGGTGGTTTTACTACTTTTTCTACTTTTGGGGTTGAACTTTTTTCCCTCCTGCGGGAAGAGAACTACGCCATGCTGTTTCGATACACGGCAGGGAGTCTGGTCATAGGACTTTTATGTGTGGCCCTGGGATTTTGGCTGTCCAAAAACCTGTAACATTTTAAGTTTTCCCTAGAAAATAAAGGAAGTGCATGTACCCCAACCTCCTGCACGGGGATTTGAACGCCTTCCTGCACCAGCACTTCACACTTCTTATTGAGCAAAAAATACATTTATTTAAAACCATACCCCTAATTTAATAGGGTTATAATTATATATAATGACTTTTTTATTCTAATACCCCTATTTTTTAGAGGGTATTTCTATTTTAATTTATATTTGAAACGATTAAACAACAGCGAACGGTATGAAAAAAGTGGAAGCCATCATCCGAAAATCAAAATTTGACGAGGTCAAAAAGGCCCTGCATGAGATCGAAGTCAATTTTTTCAGTTACTGGGATGTCACAGGGGTTGGAAATGAAAAGCAAGGTCACATATATCGCGGGATTGCCTACAGCACCTCCGATATTCAAAGACGTTTTCTGGTGATCGTCGTCTCGGATGAGTTCCTGGACCGGACGGTACAGACCCTTCTGGACTCCGCCTACACCGGTAATGTAGGCGATGGAAAAATCGTAATCTCCGAAGTACTGGATGTCTACCGGATCCGAACCCGGGAAAACGGACATGCGGGAATCAACTAACCAACCTCTTTAAAAAAACACCTTATGGATACTGCCACGTTCACGGCGAACAATGTATGGATGATGGTCTGTACGGCCCTCGTATTTTTTATGCATTCCGGTTTTGCCTTTCTCGAAATCGGACTGACCCGTCAGAAAAACACCATCAACATTCTGTTTAAGAACATTTTTATTATTACCGTAGGCCTGCTTATGTACTTTGGCTGGGGATTCAACCTGATGTATCCCGGAGCATTTAACGGTTGGCTCGGGTTTAGCGGCTTCGGACTGGATTCAGACCCCGGAGGCGTGACGATCGCTTATGCAGAGGGCAGATACACTTACTGGACCGACTTTCTGTTTCAGGGGATGTTTGCCGCTACGGCGGGCACTATAGTATCGGGTGCTGTGGCCGAGCGTATACGGATTGGTCCATTTATGGTATTCATTATTATGTATGTAGGATTGATCTATCCGATTGTCGGTTCCTGGCAGTGGGGTGAAGGGTTTTTATACAGTCTTGGGGGGGACGACGGTACGGGTTTCTATGATTTCGCAGGATCGACCCTGGTGCATTCCGTCGGGGGCTGGGGCGCCCTTATAGCTATCTGGCTCTTGGGCCCGCGTATCGGAAAGTTCGGGGAGCATGGAAAATCAAATGCCATTCCCGGCCACAATATTCCCATGGCCACAGCAGGGGTACTCATCCTTTGGCTCGGTTGGTTTGGCTTTAACGGGGGCTCTGTCCTCTCGGCAGATCCGGCCCGTACTTCCCTGGTGCTGACCACGACGAGTCTGGCAGCCGCAGCCGGAGGCGTGGGTGCGTTTCTGGCCTCCACATTGGCCTATAAAACGTATGACCTGACCATGTTCCTCAATGGGATACTCGGTGGCCTGGTGGGGATTACAGCCGGAGCCGACCTGATGTCTCCCAATGAAGCCGTGCTCATCGGTTTCATCTCCGGCGTCATTGTGGTAGGGGGCATCTCACTTATCGACCGACTCAAACTGGACGATCCCGTAGGTGCAGTCACCGTCCATCTGATCTGCGGAATCTGGGGCACCCTGGCCGTAGGCATTTTTGGTGCGAAGGCCGGGGGTCAACAATTCCTGTATCAACTCACGGGGGTGGCGTCGGCCGGAATCTTTTGTGTCGCTTCTGCCTTTCTTATCATATACGGCCTGAAGAAAACGGTTGGGATTCGCGTCGACCGTCAGGAAGAGCTGGAAGGTCTGGATTTACATGAACACGGGATGGATTCTTATGCTGATTTCCGGATGAACCAGCATTAGGCACAAACGCTTACTCTTAGGAAGCAAATCCTGTTATCATTTCTTGAAAGCCTTAACGCCTACAGGGATTTCCACATCCAGACGATTGATTTCGGGCACCAGCGGGCACGAGTATTTTGGATTGTACGCACAATACGGATTATACGCCTTATTAAAATCGAGTAAAATGGAATCCCGTTTGGGAATTCGCAGGTCGATATACCGTCCACCCTCATAGGTACCCTGCCCATTGGTGCGGTCCGAAAAAGGTAAAAAAAGATAATCTTCGTAACCTGCTTCCAGGACCAGGTCGGGGCTTTGATAGACTTCCAAACGATAGGGGTTTCCTTTAAGGGTAAAGGACAAAATCCCATACACGCGTTCCGCGGCTTGCTCATCTGTACTGGTCTGCATTTGAAAAGGCAGGGCATCCGGAGTGCGCTCCAGGCGGGCCCATACCCTGTAGCTTGTATCCGGTTCAAAGAATTCCAGGCCCTCAAAGCGCATTCTGAAGCGGTCGGGCAAAGGAGAAATCTCCGGATCCTTAAAAGAGGCATTCAGACCCTGCTGAAACGAAATAATATCCGCCAGGGCCCCTTGACGCTCAACAACAGGGACGGAGGTGGTATCGTGATACTTCTTGGCCTGCCGGCAGGCCGAAAATATCAAAAGACAGCCTAAAAAAACTAATCCCGTCCGAAAACCCTTGGTACCTGTATTATTGGTGTTGCTCATCTTGTGGACTTCTCATTCCAATGGCCGTAAAATTAGAAAATCGAAGAGATATGGCCTATACTTTCCGGGTACTTCCTCTTGCAATACATCTGAGTGCCCTGATTACTCCACGGCGTACCGGGCCTCCCCCAGATATTGAGCGATAATGGCATTGTACTCCGGACTGATTTTCAACAGGCCGGTGTGGGGCAGGGTGTAGAGCTTATCCGCATCCGAATACCCCTTTTTTAACAGGGCCTCGAGGTAGTAATTCGACGTGCCAAAATCTCCGTATTTGGCCGTAAACGAGATGACCTGAAGATAATGCTCGTAATCCTCGGGTGCTGTGATGGTTTTAAGCATATTCAATAGGATGAGACCGTCGTAATCAGGATTGGGCTCCTTACCGGATAGCTCCAGGTATTCCTCTACCAGCGCGTTGAGGTAGCCGTCAAGCCGCTCTCCCAAAAGTTGTTCTTCGCGCTTGGTGCTGTTCTTATATTTAGTAATCTTACCCATTTGATAGTTCCACCATCCGAGATTGTCCAGATTGAAGCTCAGGACATCCTCCTCCAGATAAAACAAATAATCTCCGGCCAGCACTAATTCATTCAGCCTTACGGCATCCCACTCGCGTTTCTGATCCTTATATTCCTTTGATTTTCGGATACTCTTTTTCTTGTCTCGAAACCAATCTACCTCCGTCAATGCCTTAAAAATAGATTCACCCTGTTCCGAATAATCATAGGCAAGACCCCATTGCCCCGTTTGTTCCAGTTCCAGAATTGCATTCTGATAATCGGTATAGGCAGACTGAATAAAACGATCATCCCTGGGAATCGCTGCCCGCTTCATACCCATCAGGGTCAATACTTGCATTCCGAGATCGAGATACTTCAGATCCGGCCATTGATGCCCTTCCGGGTGATAAAGGGTATAGTTGGGAACCTTGCGCTGATCCAGCGCGGCTTCGCTTTCGAGTAGATAGAGATATTGAAAATCGCCCCGCCCCATGATCCCGACAAAATCAAAGGGTTCTTTCGGATTAATCAGATCGAGATTCGGAAGGCCGGAAGCTACAGACAGGACACCCTCGACACCGCGCAGCATGGAAGGAACAATAGTTGCGAGTTGCCCTCCTGTATCGTATCCCAGGGTGTAGACGCGATCCAAATCCAATGGAAGCAAGGCTTTCAGCTCGTCAAGCGACTTACTGATTATGAGTATTTTATCGGTCAATGAGAGAGAATCCTTTAAGGCACGGGTAGCAGCAATAATGTAGCCGTTTTTGTCTGCAGCTGCTTTTAGATACCGCATCTTCTTATTACGTTCCCCCTCGACGTCACACAGAAAGAGCACCGGCCACTGTTTCCCGGTGTCAAAATCCTGGGGCAGGTAGAGCATAATCTGACGGGTAATGCTATCATTGACGGGAAGCGAATCCATGACAATGCCCCTTTTGAGGGCTAATTCCTGTGCCTTTGCGGGGGCCATCGTACTTCCCACCAGCAAAAAGAAAATAAAAATTCTTCTCATAGATCCACTCATATCAAAAATCCGGCCAATTTTTCAATCCCATGCAAAACCCTTTTTTGTGCCTGTAATGCCGACTTCTAAGATAAGAATTATAATGCGTTAGATGCGGGGTATGACACCGGAGGGAGAAAACTATGGAGACGACTTTAGTTTGCGAACCGGAGCGTTGGATATGACCTCCGAGAGGATAATATGGGTCCGCGTTTCGCCGTACTGAATAAGCTGATCAATAAATTGCTCCAGGTGAAACTGGTCCCGGAAAATCACTTCCATAATTATGTTTTCATTCCCGGTAATGCGGTAGCAATTGATCACTTCCTCCAGGCCTTTCACGTGCTCCAGAAAGGGTTTGAGTTTACCCATAAAAGCCCTCAGGGTGATGATGGCTTTGAGTTGATACCCGAGTTTGGTATGTGAGACAGCCGTCCAATAGCCATCGATAATCCCGTAATCTTCCATGCGTTTGACCCGCTCGGCTACCGCCGGTGGTGTCAGCCCGATCTCCCGGCTAATTCCGGAGAGCGAAGCCCGGGAATTTTGCTGCAGCACCCCCAGTATTTTCCAGTTTAAGCCATCTAATTTAAAATCCAAAGTAATAGTTGATTAATTCTTATGTTATTAAAGAAGTATCTGTTAATTATACATTTAAATTAAAGTAAACCATGCGTTATTCCAAGTAATTTACATAAAAATTGCTACGATACCATGTCCTCAAAAGGAATCAGTCAACTTCCGGTATATCGAAAGGCTATTGAGCTACAGACCATGAGTCGGGCCATTGCATTTTGCGTGGCGAGTCGGAAAGACTTATTGACCCTGTATTCTTCAGATAGTTTGAGGGATCAGGTGACTGTTGCCTTGCTCACAGATACCGGTCTTATTCGCAAACAGATCGCTCTGGCCGCCAGCACCCCCTCCCTTCACATTCGCAGGGGCAGCCTTCAGTTTATCAGCATTATGATTCGAAACCTGAACAGTTATTGCAGGGGTCTCGAAATGGACGGTGTCCGGGAACGTGAATACCTGGATTTATTGCAATCCGAACTGCGCAGTTTCAGGAAATCTTTCAAAACCTGGCGCAAAAGTCTGGGCTAAACCCAGGCCAGAGGCCTCCTTTTTACATATTCCTCCGATACTGACCACCTACCTCAAAGAGGGACTGGGTGATTTGCCCCAGGGAGCAGACCTTGCACACTTCCATCAGGGCTTCAAACATATTCGTATTGTGTATGGCACTCTGCTTTAAAGCCTCCAGACGTTTGGCAGCTTCCGGCTTATGTTGGCTATGCACCCGCTCCAGGGTCTCGATCTGCGCTTGTTTTTCTGCCTCGGTGGCCCGGATGACCTCAGCCGGCAAAACCGTGGGAGATCCTTTTGAATTCAGAAAAGTATTCACCCCGATAATCGGGTACTCCCCGGTGTGCTTAAGCATTTCATAGTGCAGGCTCTCGTCCTGAATCCGCGAGCGCTGGTACATGGTCTCCATGGCGCCCAGGACCCCGCCCCTCTCGGTCAGGCGGTCAAATTCGAGAAGCACGGCCTCTTCCACCAGCTCGGTCAGTTCCTCTATAATAAAGGAGCCCTGAAGGGGATTCTCATTTTTGGCCAGCCCGAGTTCCTTATTGATGATCAGCTGAATGGCCATGGCCCGTCTCACGGATTCCTCTGTCGGGGTGGTGATGGCCTCATCGTAGGCATTCGTATGCAGGGAATTACAATTGTCGTAAATCGCATACAGCGCCTGCAGCGTCGTACGAATATCATTAAAATCGATTTCCTGGGCATGCAGGCTCCTTCCAGAGGTCTGAATATGGTATTTTAACATCTGAGCCCGCGGATCTGCGCCGTACTTCTCCTTCATGGCCTTGGCCCAGATACGGCGGGCCACCCGACCGATTACCGCGTACTCCGGGTCGATACCGTTGGAAAAGAAAAACGAGAGATTCGGACCAAATTTATTTATGTCCATACCCCGGCTGAGGTAGTATTCGACATAGGTAAACCCATTGGACAGCGTAAAGGCCAATTGTGTGATTGGGTTGGCCCCGGCCTCCGCAATATGGTAACCGGATATGGAGACAGAGTAGAAATTCCGCACCTGGTTTTCTATAAAATATTCCTGTACATCTCCCATCAGGCGAAGCGCAAACTCCGTGGAAAAAATACAGGTATTTTGCGCCTGATCCTCCTTGAGGATATCGGCCTGAACCGTTCCGCGTACGGCCTTCAGGGTATCGGCCCGGATTCCCTCATAGACCTCAGGGGGGAGGACCTGATCTCCGGTCACCCCCAGAAGCATGAGTCCCAGACCGTCATTACCCTCAGGTAATTCTCCGTTATAGACAGGGCGGGTCATTCCTTTATCCTTGTACAGCGCTTTGATTTTCGACTCTACCTCCTTTTCAAGACCCTGTGCTTTGATATACTTTTCGCAATTCTGATCGATAGCGGCATTGAGGAAAAAACCCAGCAACATGGGGGCAGGGCCGTTTATGGTCATACTTACCGAGGTTTTCGGATCCGAGAGATCAAAACCGGAATAGAGTTTTTTAGCGTCATCAAGACAACATATCGAAACGCCGGCGTTTCCTATTTTCCCGTAAATATCAGGCCGGTGTCCGGGATCCTGACCATAGAGTGTCACCGAATCAAAGGCGGTGGAAAGCCGTTTCGCGGGCATTTCCAAACTCACGTAGTGAAACCTGCGGTTGGTCCGTTCCGGTCCCCCTTCGCCTGCAAACATACGCGTTGGGTCCTCCCCTTTCCGCTTAAAGGGATAAAGTCCGGCAGTATAAGGAAATGCCCCGGGGACGTTTTCCTGCAATGACCACGCCAGTATTTCGCCCCAGCTCCTGTATCGCGGTAAAACCACCCTGGGAATCTGCAAGTGCGACAGGGATTCGGAATGGGTGTCTATTTCTACCACCTTCCCCCGAACCGTAAAGGAATAAACAGGCTCTTTATAGCGTTCTTTAAGGCCAGGCCAGGCGCGCAAAAGGTCCCAGTAGTGCGGATTGAGATTCTTGTGTTCTGTTTCAAAGCGGTCCAGCAACGCTTCCATCAGGGAGCGATCAGCCGCATTCAAATCCTTCCCGAGGAATACGTCCCGATCCAGTCCGCCGGAGATCAGGCCTGTTAACTGATCCGGAGTAACTCCCCCCACGGTACACATGGAAAGATACAGGCCATACAGCCGCTCGGCTACACGGGCCTGAACGACCACATTTTGGTCATAGGCGCGGTTGGTTTCCGAAATTTCAGATAAATATCGGGTGCGGGCCGGGGGAATGATAAAGACTTTTTCCGGTTCATCCCCAGACTTTTGATCGGCTGCAGGAGCCGCCCATTCGAGGCCCTTTTCATACAATTGCTGCATAACCGCCTTAAACAGGCGATTCATACCCGGATCGTTAAACTGTGAGGCGATTGTCCCGTACACCGGAAGAGTCTTCGGATCGGTCTCCCAAAGGCCGTGGTTGCGCTGGAACTGTTTTTTCACATCGCGAAGGGCATCGAGAGCCCCCCGCTTGTCAAACTTATTGATGGCCACCAGGTCTGCAAAATCGAGCATATCGATTTTCTCCAGTTGGGTGGCCGCTCCAAACTCAGGGGTCATTACATAGAGGGAAAGATCTGAATGTTCCAGGATTTCAGTGTCCGACTGGCCAATTCCGGAAGTCTCCAGGATGACCATATCAAAACCAGCGGCCTTAAGCACAGAGACGGCTTCCTTAACGTGTTTGGAAAGGGCCAGATTCGACTGACGGGTGGCCAGGGATCGCATATAGATGTCCGGGTGATGGATGGCATTCATCCGGATGCGATCTCCAAGGAGGGCACCCCCTGTTTTTCGTTTTGACGGGTCCACCGAAATAATCCCAAGTGTTTTCCCGGGGTGGTTATTTAAAAACCGGCGCACCAGTTCATCCACCAAACTACTCTTCCCGGCTCCGCCGGTCCCTGTGATACCCAATACCGGTGCTGTGTGTTCCGGTACGGGAAAGTGCTTTTGTAGTTTTTCGTACTCCTCCGGCTTATTCTCAGCCAGGCTGATCAGGCGCGCAAGGGTGGGAACGTCCTTTTTTCGCACGAGGTCCTCCAGGGGTGCGCCTTCCGGCAGGGGCAATTCGGATACGGCGTAATCCGCCGTACTTACCAAATCATTAATCATACCCTGCAGCCCGAGTTCCCGGCCGTCATCCGGAGCGTACAAACGGGTTATCCCATAGGACATCAACGCTTCAATTTCTTTGGGCAGGATGACCCCACCTCCCCCTCCAAAAATCTGAATATGTCCGCTGTTTTTTTCCTGGAGCAGGTCGTACATATACCTGAAGTACTCATTGTGCCCGCCCTGATAGGAAGTCATCGCAATGGCATTGGCATCCTCCTGAATGGCGCAATCCACCACCTCGGCCACAGATCTGTCGTGACCTAAATGAATGACCTCAACCCCGGTGGTCTGAATAATGCGCCTCATGATATTGATCGCCGCATCATGGCCATCAAAGAGAGAAGCCGCTGTTACAATGCGGATTTTGTGCTTAGGTTTATACGGGGTTTGGGCTTTCATGTATGTGGCGCATTAATGATTCGCAATTTACCGAAAATGTAAAAATTCTTCATCTCTATTCCGGATTATATATTCCTTACTGTGAAAAAGGCGATTCGGTTCTCAATCTTTCAATAAAGCCCAGGAAAACCCTTTACTTTTTAGACGCCATACTGCTGCAGAAAGCTCTTAAAACACCGCCAAAATCCTCCATTGTACGAACCTTCTTACACGATAGGTTATTTTTAAAAATTGGCATACTAAAGGGCTGATTTCTAACGTTATTACTTACAGACGGGTACAGTAGTACGTCGCGGCAAGACAATATTGATTTGCCCCTACCGCAATTTACAACTTCTACCACCGATCATTTGAGTTAGTATTTTGAGTTAGTTAGTTAAAACCCTGCTGTCCCTGGTGGGGTTTTTAGCTTTTTATCCACAACTCAGCGCCACATCCAGGACCTTCCCTGCTTCAACCCAACCGCTGCCTAACTCCCTTCACGGATGCATGCGCACCGGTGACCTGCCCCACAAACAAGGTATGCACGTAATTTAAAGAATTCGAATTCCAACAGCAGATTACCCCCCTCTCATTTAACGAAAAGGTTAATTTTTAGACAAAAAACCTGATTTTTAGGTAAATACCCGGGGTGTTGGAAATCTAAAGCCCGGATTTCGACGTAAATTTGTAAGAAACCTATTGCACCATGGAAAAACAGTATTGTAAAGTAGGATCGATCAATCCTATAGGGTCCGGTACTCAGGAATTGCACTTACTCAGGCACCAGCTCCAGCACTTTAATCAAAAGGCGGTTGAGGCGGCCCAGAATAATTCGGCTTTAAAGGATTTCTTTGAGCGGAAAGCGCAAAATATTCAGAAAATGCTTCAACAATCGCTTTAGATTATTGAATCGCGAAGCACGCGGCCCATTTGCTGCTGAAGTACTTGTGCCTTTTCCCGCGCAGCATCTGCAAAATCAGCCTCTTCTGAGGCATAAATAATGCCGCGGGAGGAATTGACCAGCAATCCTACCTGCGAATTAAGTCCATACGTGCACACCTCTTCCAAACTTCCCCCTTGTGCGCCTACTCCCGGAATCAGAAGAAACTGATCGGGTACAATTTCACGGACTTCTTTGAGAAATGAGGCCTTGGTGGCCCCAACCACGTACATCAGGCGATCTGCATGGGCGTACTCTTTGGTCTTTCTCAATACCCGGAGGTATAACGCTTCTTCCGGAGCCGGAAGGGTCTGAAAATCGAAAGCCCCGGCATTGGAGGTCAGGGCGAGCAGAATGACGAATTTATTGTCAAAAGCCAGAAAAGGTTCTACAGAATCCCGGCCCATATAAGGAGCCACCGTTACAGAATCAAATGACATTGTTTCAAAAAAAGCGCGGGCGTACCGTCCGGAGGTATTTCCAATATCCCCTCTTTTCGCATCGGCAATCGTAAAATGATCCGGGTAGGCTTCATTCAGATACGCGATTGTCCGCTCCAATGCCAGCCATCCTGCACTGCCATAGGCCTCGTAAAAGGCCGTATTCGGCTTATACGCTACACAGAGGTCGTGCGTGGCATCGATGATGGCCTTGTTAAAGGCAAATAGCGGATCTTTTGAGGAACGAAGGAACTTTGGAATTTTTTCCAGGTCCGTATCCAGTCCGATACACAGAAAGGAATTCTTTCTTCGGATTTCTGCGGTGAGTTGGGCTTGAGTCATGCCAGATCAGAAAGTTTCAGAGGCCTCTTTTAATTTTTCGGTATTGTGGACCAGCATCAGCTCGTCTATGAGTTTTTGGATATCCCCGTTCACAATGTTCTGAAGATCATAGAGGGTAAGGCCGATTCTATGATCTGTCACACGGCCCTGAGGATAGTTGTAGGTCCGGATTTTGGCCGAACGATCTCCGGAACTCACCTGTGAATTTCGCTTGGCCGCATCTTCTTCCTGCTTCTTGGCCAGCTCCATGTCGTAGAGTCGGGAACGCAATACTTTAAAGGCCTTATCCTTATTTTTATGTTGGGATTTCTCGTCCTGGCACTGGGCCACAATACCGGTGGGCACGTGCGTCAGCCGCACGGCAGAATACGTCGTATTGACCGATTGTCCGCCAGGCCCTGAGGAACAGAAGAAATCGATTCGCACATCCTTGGGGTCGATATGAACTTCAAAATCCTCAGCCTCCGGAAGTACCATCACGGTTGCCGCGCTGGTATGCACCCGTCCCTGTGTTTCGGTTTGCGGTACCCGCTGTACCCGGTGTACCCCTGCTTCAAACTTCAGGGTACCGTAGACATCCTCCCCGGCCACTTCAAACTGGATTTCCTTATATCCCCCGCTGGTTCCCTCACTGAAGTCCAGGACGTGGGTTTTCCATCCTTTCGACTCGCAATACTTGGTATACATACGGTAGAGATCTCCCGCAAAAATACTGGCCTCATCCCCCCCGGTTCCCGCGCGGATCTCCATGACCACATCTTTGGCGTCTTCGGGGTCTTTTGGCACCAGCAGCATTTTGACATCCTCCTCCAAAGCGGGTAAGGCACCACGGGCTTCATCGAGCTGCAGTTTGGCCATTTCGGTCATCTCAGGATCACTGCCGTCGGCGAGAATTTCCTCTGCCTCTGTTATCCGGTCCTGCAATTCGAGATATTGCTCCCGCTTATCCATGATTTCCCTGAGATCCTTGTACTCCTTATTGAGTTGGACGTACTTCTTCTGGTCGGAAATAATATCCGGCTGGATAATCAGGTCGGAGACCTCATCAAAGCGTTGTTTTACAATTTCGAGTTTTTCCAGCATATGGCTCCTGAATTCCCAGCGAAGGTACAATTTTTTAGGACCAAATCCAGCGATACGATCGGTGGTTTCGGCTTATAAAACCCCTTTTTTGCCCTGTACACAGGCCGTCAGCGCGAAAGTATTAAACCCTGGATCCCAACAGGCAGAAAACAATCAGGCCCCAATAGAAAGGAGGGGTACGCGTGCCCATACCCCAGAAAAAAGATCATGACCCGGAACATGAGGTGGAATACCGAGGTATAGCATCAGAAGTATCGGGAAAGCAAATGAGGTAGCTGATTTACTCAAAAACGCGAAGCAGATCGCCCTGAAGGTCTGTATTGAATATCTTGAGGGGATTCTGGGTGATGGTGTTCAAAGGCGCGCCATTCTGATCGAAACGGGAGCCGTGGACTTCACATTCGAAAATACCGCCCTGAATCTCCACAAAGGAAACCCCGGCGTTTTGTTCATGGCTGCAAATTCTGCTGGCAGCGACAAACTGGCCCTGTAAATTTCGGGCCACAACCACCTCGTTACGAATGATAAAATCTCCATTATTGGCCAGGGACACCCCATCCGGACCGCTCAGGTCTACGGTAAAATCCACACCGGTCGGGACTTCCTGCCCCGGTTCGCCTTCGCTGTCACCGGAACACCCCTGAACGCAGGGAAAGACCAGTGCAAAAGCCGCCCCGGCCCCGAGTGAACGCAAAAATGCTTTTCGTTCCATGGTTGAATCGTATTGAACCTATAGGAAGAAAACGGGATTCAAAGGGGAATCGTATACCTCAATAGGCAAAGGTTCCGTAGGGACTGGTTATGGTTAGTTTTTTTTCAGGGCTTTTTTCAACCCGGCCTATCCGCTGTGCGGCAATCCCAAAAGACTCAGAAATTTCGATAAGGGAGTCCGCAAGGGATTCCGGCACATAGAGTTCCATCCGGTGGCCGCAATTAAAGACCTGGTACATTTCCCTCCAGGAGGTGCCGGATTCGCGCTGGATCAGTTCAAATAAAGGAGGTACGGGCAACATCTGATCTTTGATCACATGCAGCTCATCTATAAAATGAAGGATTTTGGTCTGGGCCCCGCCACTGCAGTGTATCATCCCGTGGATTTCCGCGGGCGCGTGGGATTCGAGGATTTTACGAATCACCGGGGCATAGGTCCGTGTAGGTGAAAGTACAAGTTGGCCGGCATCCAATGGCGTACCGGGAACAGCATCTCTCAGCCCTGTCGAGCCGGAATACACGAGGTTCTCCGGGACTTCCGGATCGAAACTCTCCGGGTATGCCGCAGCCAGCCCTTTGTGAAAAACATCGTGACGGGCCGAAGTCAGGCCATTGCTCCCCATCCCACCATTGTATGCGGCTTCATAGGTGGCCTGCCCGTAGGAGGCCAAACCGACAATCACATCTCCTTCGCGGATACGGGCATTGTCGATAACCTGATCTCTCCGGATTCGCGCGGTCACCGTGGAATCCACTATGATCGTGCGCACCAGATCCCCCACGTCAGCGGTTTCTCCGCCGGTGCTGTGGATTTCAACACCCCATTGAGCGAGGTCTGCTATGAGTTCTTCCGTACCCTGAATCAGGGCGGAGATCACCTCCCCCGGAATTTTATTTGCATTTCTCCCTATGGTCGAGCTGAGCAAAATCCCGTCTGTAATACCTACACAAAGTAAATCATCGAGATTCATGACCAGGGCGTCCTGAGCGATCCCCTTCCAGACGGAAAGATCCCCCGTCTCCTTCCAATACATATAGGCCAGGGAAGATTTCGTACCCGCCCCATCGGCGTGCATGACCAGGCAATACTCCGGATCTCCTGTGAGGTAATCCGGGACGACCTTACAAAAGGCCTTGGGAAACAGCCCCTTATCGATATTTTTAATGGCTTTGTGAACCTCCTCTTTGGTCGGGGAAACCCCTCTTTGCTCGTAGCGACCGGGTGTTTTAGACTCCATGTTTATTATTTGCAGGTAGGACAAAAGTAAGAGAATCCGGGGGATTACTTCAAAGACAAAAGTTCCCGGTACTTGGCCAGGGGCCAGTAGGTGTCGCCCACCAGTCGCTCCAGGCGGTCGCTGTGATACCGAATCTCTTCAAAATATGGCAATACGGTCTCACAATACGCCCGGGCTTTTTGAGAAGCCCCGGCAATGGCGTTGGCCTGCTTTCGGGCTTCAATCATGGCATCCGTTTGGGTCTGTAGCGCTTGCAAATGCGTAGACAGCGTTTGTAAAATACCCAGTTGGGCAGCCCCCATTTTCTTATGCGCCACTCCGAAAACCTCCTTTAATCCGGAGACATTCTGCAACAACTGATTCTGATACTCCACCACGGCCGGGATCACATAACTATACACGAGCTCTCCGATGACCCGCCCTTCTATCTGTACATTGAGGCTATAGGTTTCCAGTTCCACTTCCTGACGGGCACGGATCTCGGTTTCGGTCAGCACCCCCATGGAACTAAAAAGCTCGAGGGTATCAGGTGCCGTCAGGATTTCAAGGGCCTGGGGCGTGTTGGTGTTGTTACTCAGTTTTCGCTTGGCCGCTTCTTTTTTCCACGCCGCACTATATCCATCCCCATCAAAGCGAATGCGCTTGCTGGCTTTGATATACTCCCTGAGGACATTGAAAATAGCTTCATCCTTGCGAAGTTTTTTCTTTTCAATCAGGGTATCCACTTCCGTTTTAAATTCCTCGAGCTGCCGCGCCATAATGGTATTGAGAACCGTCATGGGTTTGGCGCAATTGGTTTTAGACCCCACCCCCCGCATCTCAAATTTATTGCCCGTAAAGGCAAAAGGAGAGGTCCGGTTCCGGTCTGTATTGTCCATGAGGATTTCAGGGATTTTACCGACAACATTGAGCTTGAGCTCCGTCTTTTCTTCAGGGGATAAACGCCCCTTGGAAACCCCTTCCAGTTCGTCGAGAACGCCCGTAAGCTGTGTCCCTATAAAAATTGAAAATATGGCCGGGGGCGCCTCATTGGCGCCGAGGCGATGGTCATTACTCGCAGAGGCGATGGAGGATCTCAGCAATTCTTCATACCTGTTGACGGCCATAAGGGTCGTGATAAAAAAGGTGAGGAATTGCAGGTTCTTCATAGGCGTGGAACCGGGGCTGAGCAGATTCGTCCCTGTATCGGTACTCAGGGACCAGTTGTTGTGCTTGCCCGAACCATTAATGCCGGAAAACGGTTTCTCGTGAAAGAGCACCATCAGGTCGTGCCGTCCGCCTACCTTGTCCATGACATCCATCAGCAGCTGGTTGTGGTCTACGGCCAGATTCGCCTCTTCAAAAACCGGGGCAAGTTCAAACTGATTGGGTGCCACTTCATTGTGACGGGTCTTTACCGGAATGCCCAGGAGCATACACTCCTGTTCCAGATCCTTCATAAATTGAAAGGCGCGCCTTGGGATGACACCAAAGTAATGATCATCGAGCTGCTGGCCCTTGGCTGCCGCTTGCCCAAGAAGGGTGCGCCCGGCGAGAATCAGGTCCGGCCGCGTTTGCGCCAGCGCCTTATCCACCAGGAAGTACTCCTGTTCCCAGCCCAGGGTGGCGATGACCTTATTGACGTTTTTATCGAAATACCGGGCCACAGCCGTAGCGGCCACATCCACTGCATTCAGGGCTCTGAGCAAAGGCGCCTTATTGTCCAGCGCTTCTCCGGTATAGGATACAAAAACCGTGGGAATACAGAGGGTTTTGCCATAAATAAAAGCCGGTGAAGTGGGGTCCCAGGCCGTATAGCCGCGGGCTTCGAAGGTGTTGCGAATACCTCCGCTAGGGAAACTGGAAGCATCGGGCTCCTGTTGCACCAGCTGACTTCCACCGAATTTCTCAATCGCCCTGCCATCGGGAAGCAGATCGAAGAAGGCATCGTGTTTTTCCGCCGTAGATCCGGTTAGTGGCTGGAACCAATGGGTGTAATGGGTAGCCCCCATCGTCATGGCCCAGGCCTTCATTCCTTCAGCCACCTGATCGGCGATCTTTCGGTCTATTTTAGTGCCGGAGTAACTCGCTTCCTTGACACTATTGAAAGCGAGCCCTGTCAGGTACCTGCGCATGCGGTCCTCGTTAAACACGGACTGCCCGAAACGTTCGGAGCGCAATGCGGTTTCCAGGGTCATTTCTGCGGGTTGGGCCGGGTCTGAGGCCATGGCCTTATATCTTTGCTGATTCATAGGTTATATAATAGGTATATAGTGGAGGCGTACTGACCGACAAAAATATCATATTTAGACGAGTTTGAGGCCATACCCCCTCAAATTAAAGGGGGTGTTGATAATTACATCGATTTTTTTGATAATTACCCCCTCTTTTAGGTATAACGAATACATAATTATTCTATTTTTGACGGTCACAAAAAAACTCAATTAAATCCTGTACGCATGAATAAATCGAAGTTAGAGTATATCTGGTTAGACGGATATCACCCCACTGCAAACCTGAGAAGTAAGACCAAAATTGAAACCGACTTCAGCGGAAAACTGGAGGACTGTCCGGTTTGGTCTTTTGACGGGAGCTCTACCAAGCAAGCCGAAGGCGGATCTTCGGATCTTTTACTGAAGCCGGTAGCTATTTATCCGGATCCTGCCCGCGAAGACGGATACCTCGTTATGACCGAAGTTTTAAATGCAGATGGAACAAAGCATATCACAAACTCAAGAGCCACAATCGACGGAGATGCCGACGATGACTTTAGGTTCGGTTTTGAGCAGGAGTACTTTATTATGGATTCCCATACCCAATTGCCCCTGGGCTTTCCCATCGGAGGATATCCAGGACCACAGGGTCTTTATTACTGTTCTGTAGGCGGACGCAATACCCATGGACGGGAGCTGGTAGAACGCCATGCCGATTACTGCCTCCAGGCCGGACTTAATTTTGAAGGCATCAACCAGGAAGTAGCCTGCGGACAATGGGAGTTTCAGATTTTTGCCAAAGGGGCGAAGAACGCCGGAGACCAGGTATGGGTAGCCCGTTATTTGCTGGATCGCCTGACAGAAGATTACGGGTATTATATAGAATACCACCCAAAACCGGTCAAAGGGGACTGGAATGGTAGCGGGATGCACGCCAATTTCTCGAATAATCTCTTGAGAACCTGTGGTTCCCGGGAGATTTACGAAAAAGTGTGTGAAGCTTTCCGACCTGTCACCAGAGAGCACATCGAGGTCTATGGAGAGTTTAACGACGAACGCCTTACCGGGCTTCACGAAACTCAGTCCATTCACGAGTTCAGCTTTGGAATTTCTGACCGGGGAGCTTCCATCCGTATTCCGATCCTGACCGTAGAAAAAGGTTGGAAAGGATGGTTGGAAGACAGACGTCCGGCATCTAATGCTGATCCATACAAGGTAGCAGCACGGATTATCAAAACGGTCCAAAGCGCCAATATCGAAGTGGAGGCCTGAGAAACCTTTAGCAAATTAGTACTGAAACCGTCGGGAAGGAGTAAAGCTTTCCGGCGGTTTTTTTTATAAGAAAGTAGTGTATAAAAAAATGGCGTATACCGCGAGCAGGATCAGACCGTCCCGCCAGCCCAGGCGCCGGCCTTTGGGAAAAAACACCAGGGGCAGCACCAAAAAAGAGATCCCCAGCATCCAGAGGAGATCTGAGTGAATCAGGTGATCGTCAATCACATGGATCGGATTAATGATCGCCGTGATGCCCAGAACGGCAAGAAGGTTAAAAATATTCGAACCGATCAGATTCCCTACAGAAATAGCCTTTTCCTTGCGAATCATGGCGATAACCGAGGCTGCCAGCTCGGGGATACTCGTCCCAATGGAGACCAGGGAAATCCCGATGATTCGTTCGCTGATCTCCAGACGTGTAGCCAGACCCACCGCTCCGGAAATCAAGAGTTCAGATCCTCCCCACAGGGCAACCCCACCGACGCCCAGAAAAAATATAGTTTTATACAGCGGAAGTATATTCACAAACGCCGGGGGAACCTCCGCGATGGCCGGTTCTTGAAAACGCAGCAGGTAGATCAGGAAAATAAACAATACCACCACCATGATAATACCTTCGGTCCGTCCAAGCATTCTATCCGGAACGACAAAAACGTAAAAGAGCAGCGAAGCGAGCATCATTGCCGGCCAATCGATAAAATAAAAGCTCCTGCGAATGTCCAGGGTGCCTATAAGGAGTGTTATTCCCAGAACGAGCCCCAGATTTGCCAGATTAGACCCAACCACATTACCCAGGGCGAGATCGGGAAATCCCCGCAAAGCTGACTGCAGACTCACAATAAATTCGGGAGCAGAGGTCACGAAGGACACCACGGTCATCCCCACCACGATCTTGGGGATGGATAAGCGCAGGGAGAGATCCACAGATCCCTTCAGAAGAAAGTCCCCTCCCGCAATAAGCAATACGAGTCCAAGAACTACAAAAAGGGCATCCATTCTTCCAAATTCATCCGGCAAATATACTATAGGCAGGGACAATAGGAATTTTAATATCAACTATTTTTATAGTTTTTTAACTATTTTTTTAGTTTAATAACTAATATTTTAGTTATGTTTGCCCAGTCCATCTACCCAAACTACGTATTTCATATGTACCCTAAAATCAAAAAAGGCCTCTTTTTAACGATAGTTGCATTTCTTATAATCAATTGCAAGCCATCTGATAAAAACTCGGCCCAGGCTACCCCCTCTCATGCCCTTCCCGACAACTTTGGAGATCAGGTAGACCGGGTTTTGAAGGGATACTTGGATTTGGAGATTTTCTCAGGCGTCGTCCTGGTGGCTGCACAGGGCAGTCCTGTATATCACAAAGCATTTGGTATGGCCGATTGGGAAAACAACCGGCCAGTAGAGACCTCTACATTGTTTGATATAGGTTCAATGAACAAAACCTTTACTTCTATTATTGTGCGGCAGCTGGCCAGTGAGGGCAAATTGAACCTCTCTGACCCCCTCTCCAGACACGTAAGCGGATTTACAGACCCCAGGGCTGCAGACATCACCCTGACGCTCCTTTTGGAACATAGGTCGGGCTTCGGGGACTACCATAATGAGGGATATTTTGAACTACCGGAATCCGAGCGGCGACTCAATGCTATTGTGGAGCGGGCCAAGCCTGAAGTGCTGATGTTCACTCCCGGAACCGAAGAGGCATATTCAAACCTGGGATATGTGATCCTCGGGGCTGTAATCGAAAAGGCTAGTGGCAAATCCTACTTCGACAACGTACAGGAGCGGATCGTTGGGCCACTCGGGTTAAAGGACACCTACCTAAATGATTTCACGGGGTTGGGATCCCGCTTGGCAAAAGGATACTATTACAGTCCCTTGGGGCAACTGGAAGTCTCTGCCCCTACGCAGGATATACCCAACCCGGATGGGGGGTTCCTTTCCACGGCTACTGATATCCTGAAATTCTACAGGTCGTATTACTACGACGATTTACTTCTTTCCAAGGATGCCCGGGCAGATGATCCTTTCTTTGAGTTCCTCCGGGAAATTCCCAAAGGAAAAGCTACCGGGGCGGCCGGCGGGTTTGAGGGGTTCAACTCTGTCCTGCTCCAGGTTATCAGTGATGATTTTTCCATTGTAGTCCTGGCCAATATGGATGAGCCTGTTGCGGAACGCATCGGATCGGATATCCTGACATTGTATAGGGGGGAAACTCCTGAGGAACCTCAGCTACCCGCCGTTCAAAATGTTCGGATTCACTACGAAAAACACGATATTGCGTATGTCCGCGATAATTTCGCGGCGTTAACAGTCAATTTTCACCCTACCGACCCGAGGGACCTCATCCTCAACGTTCTTGGGTACGCGTATCTCTATGAGGCTCAGGACACTGACAAAGCCCTGGAAATGTTTAAACTAAATACGGAGCTCTTCCCCAAGGTTGCCAATTGCTGGGACAGTTATGGGGAGGCTTTAAAGATACAGGGGGATCTTACAGGCGCACAGGAAGCATATCGACACGCCCTGGAACTGGATCCCGGAATGGAATCGGCCCAAAAAGCCCTGAACACTATTAATAATTAGAACAAATGCAAAAACTCACCAATAAAGAAGAGGAGCTTATGAAACTGCTGTGGAAGCTCCGAAAGGCCTTTGTTAAGGAACTCCTCGAGGCTTTTCCCGGGAAGCGGAAACCCCATTACAATACCCTTTCCACCATGGTGCGCAACCTCGAAGAAAAGGGCTTTGTGGGCCATGAAGCCTTCGGGAATACACACAGGTACTACCCTTTGGTGACCCGGGAGGCATATCGGAAGGAATTTATCGGAGAAACTGTGGCAGACTATTTTGACCACTCCTATAAAAGCCTGGTTTCTTATTTCGCGAGCGAAGAGAAAATCTCGGCAGACGAACTCCGGGAGATTATAGACCTTATTGAAAAAAAGAAATAACCGCATCTATGGACGTGTATATTCTCAAGGCCTCAGCCATATTAGCTCTGTTTCTGTTGGTCTATCAGATATTCCTTAAAAATGAAACCTTCTTTACGCTGAACCGCTTTTTCCTCCTCGGCGGTTTGCTGGCCGCCCTGCTCCTGCCCTTCGTAACCCTTCAGGAAGAAGTTCTAATCCAGGCTCGCACCCTGAATGCAGCCCCTGCCCTCAATGGGATGGCCGTATCCGATGCCGCCCCCTTTGACTGGAGAAGTGTACTGCCCTGGGCCTACCTTCCGGGTATTCTTTTTTGTACAGGCATGGTATTTCGCCAACTCTTCGGGTTATTCATGATGATTCAGAAGGAAGAAAAGCGCACTCATGAGGGATACGTCCTGATCCCTTCTACCTACATCAAGGGCCCTTTCTCTTTTTTCAGGTACATTTTCTACAATCCCCAGCTGCACGATCAGGACGAACTTCAACTCATCCTGGAACACGAGAAAGCCCATGGAAAACAGTTGCATTCTCTGGATATCCTGCTGGCGCGGGTAACGGCTATTGTGCTGTGGATAAACCCAATGGTGTGGTGGTATCAGAAAATCATTCAGCAAAACCTGGAATATCTGGCAGATGCCCAGGCCGTGAGCGATTTATCCTCCGTTCGGGAATACCAGTACGCCTTGTTAAAAGTTTCGGGGAATCAGACTACCCCACCCCTCGTCAGTCATTTTAATCAATCTTTAATCAAAAAACGAATAGTCATGTTACAACGCAATCAATCCAAATCCATTCATGTTTTAAAGTATTTACTCATCCTGCCCATGCTGGCCCTCTTCCTGATGGCCTTTAACCGGGAGACCGTTTATGTCGTAGAAGGTCCGAATCATCTGATGAACCCTTCGACTGCAGATCAGAAGATCGAGTTGCTCATAGACAAAGATACCGAAGACGCCCAACTGTTGAAGATGAAGGAAGATCTCGCTAAAGAGGATATCGACTTCTCTTACACCACCGTTCGCAATGAGGTCGGAGAGATTATTGACATTTCCATCAACCTCATAGGTACTGCCAGCAATGGGAATACCTTCAGCGGATCTTACAATTCGGATTCGGAAGACCCCATTAAGCCCATGATGGTGCGTATTACCACAGAAGGAGCCATTTCTATCGGGGAGATATCGGCCCTGCACGAAATTGAAGAAGACTCCGAGTTACACTTTAGCAGCGGATCCGGCAGTCACAACGTATGGGTTTACGATTCTGAAGGTACTGATGCCAAAACCATCGAAATTCGCAAAGTAAATGGAGAGGAGGTCATCGTTGTGGATGGCAAGACCGTTAGCGCCTCTGAGCTTCACAAACTGGGCGAAGAAAAGAACATCACTGTTAAAATCCTTGAGGACAGTGAAACGTCTGATGGCAGCAGACAGGTGTTTATTGCAAAAAAATTAAACGGGGAAGACGAAGACGAAATCATCGAATTGCATACCAAAGGTGATTCCAATACCGCGGCCAGGACCATCATTTTAGATTCCGAAACCTCTAATGATTATGATAACACGCTTTTCATTACTTCAGACGGGACAAATCCTTTAATTTTTATCGACGGTAAAAAGGCCAGTGAAAAGGAAATGAAGGCACTTC
>CAKZOC010000212.1 GCA_937136025.1 uncultured Bacteroidota bacterium | reverse complement strand
TTACAATAAAATTGTCGAAGTGTTTTTCCCTGAGGTTTCCTTCGGGCCCAATACGTTCGTCAGGGGGAATATCGTGGCAGATGAGAATGATTTTAAACTCAACTTCAGGTCTCCGGGTATCGAGGCCTATGGGAATGCCCTGGACACTATCGATATCCGTATCGACAATAAGAACCCCTTGTTTAATACGTACGTTTCTGTCCGGGATATCTCCACGGTGTATTACGATTTAAAGGATTTTGAGCTGATCAACACCACCCTGGCGGACACTTTGTTTTTCCGAACAGAGTTCAAGGGAGGCAGCCAGTACAACGACCGCTACAATCTGAATTTTTACCACACTTTTGAAGAAGGCAACAAGTCGGTCATCGGGCTGAAACGCTCCGATATCAGCTTTAAAGGGAATACTTGGGTGCTCAATAGGGACGGAAACTCAAGAAACAAAGTAGTCATCAGTTCGGGCCTGGACAGTATCGATATCCGTGAAATCGTTATGATCAATGAGGAACGCGAGGAAATCATGCTCAAAGGCCAGCTGGCGGATTCTACGTATAAAGATCTGGAGCTGAAATTCAAAATCGTCTCCCTGGATAAGATCACTCCGGATCTCAATGGTTTTGATCTCAAAGGCGAAGTCAACGGGGTGCTGAACGTTTTACAAGAGGATGATGTCTATCTTCCCATTGGGAACCTCAGTATCGCCGATTTTATGATTAATGATGAAATTCAGGGCGATCTGGATATTGGGATTGTCGGGAATCGGGATTTGACGGAATTCTCGGTAAACACCAGGATTACCAATCAGGGTGTAGACATATTCAGTCTGATTGGCAATATCTATAATAATTCTGAAGTGCCTACGGCACAGCTGACGGCGAATTTAAACGGTTTTTCCCTCTCTTCTTTTAATCAACTCGCTGAAGGAGTACTCGGTGATATACGGGGAAGTGTCGGTGGAACCGCCCGGATAGAAGGTGATCTGCGGGATCTGTCCATAAGTGGAATGCTCGATATCACCGGAGGGGGATTGGCCATACCCTATCTGAATGTCGACTATGACCTGAGTCCGAATTCGGCAGTACGTCTATTTGATCAGACGTTTCAGTTTGAAGGAGTCTCCCTGACGGATACCTATGCCGGTACTCAGGCTGCCCTGGGAGGAACGATCAGCCACTCCGCATTTAAAGACTGGCGTCTTAACCTTGACCTGGAGAGTTCAGGGGAACGCCTTCTGATTCTCAATACAGAGTTCGATGAAGATGAATTATACTACGGACAGGCATTTGTTAACGGTGCCGGTCGAATTTACGGCCCTACTTCAGCGCTGAATATCGAATTTACCGGAGCCACTTCCCGGGGCACAAGCCTTAAGATCCCGATCAGTGACGTGGCCTCAGTAGGGGACTATTCTTTTATTACGTTTATCGAGAAAGAAGATCTTGAGGCTCAGGAATTCGCACGCCTGGCAACGGATTACCAGGGGCTGGAACTGGAATTTGATCTGGACGTAACCCCGGATGCCGAAGTGGAGATCGTCGTGGATCCGAAAACGGGCAGTTCTCTGAAAGGTACGGGAGCGGGGCTTATTTTTATGAACATCAATACCAATGGCACCTTTAATATGTGGGGGGATTTTGTCGTCGTCACGGGTCAATATCGCTTAAAATACGCCGGTCTGATCGATAAGACTTTCAGTATGCGACCCGGAGGGACTATCAACTGGGATGGAGATCCCCTGGAAGCCCTTCTGGATATGGAGGCTGTTTATAAGTTAAATGCCAATCCGGCTCCTTTGTTAGAGAACTCGGGGTATACCCGGCGCATTCCAACTGAAGTCGTTGTACGCCTGACCGATCAACTCGAAAAACCGACGGTAGGTTTTGACATCCAGTTTCCCGGGACGAGTTCAATCGTGAAATCCGAGTTGGAATACCGGCTTCAGGATCCGACCGTAGAAGAACGCAATGCTTTGTTTTTATTAGCCCAGGGTACCTTTGTAAATGATCGTACCGGCCTGAATCAACAAGCCATGGCGGGTAATATTTACCAGACGGCTTCGAATTTATTCAGCAAGGCATTGGGCTCTGACGGGGACGTTATCAACTGGGGTGTCTCCTATGAAAGTGGGTATCAGGATCCCAATGCGGATATTGCGACGGACGATCGGATCGGGTTTACCGTTTCTACCAAAATCAGTGATAGGGTCCTCTTTAATGGAAGATTGGGGGTGCCTGTGGGAGGGGTTCAGGAAAATACTGTGGCGGGGGATGCAGAAGTTCAGGTAATACTCAATGACGAAGGCACTTTAAGCGCCCGGATCTTCAACCGGCAGAACGAAATGCAGCAAATCGTCACCGACCGGCAGGGATACACCCAGGGGGTTGGGCTTTCCTATGAAATGGACTTTAACAATGTAAAGGAACTGTTCCAGAAAACCTTTAAGAAAAAGGAAAAAGATTCCGTGGAATCCGATAGTCTCAGGCGCGTTGTTCCCCCTATGGAGCCTGTGGTGCAGGACAGCCTCATTAATTTTTATACCAAAACCCGAAATCCCAATAACTGAGGTTTCCCGGGAGTCACAGTTCATGGCCGTTAAAGGGACCTGACACGCAAACGATTTCGTGTGAAATAGCCCGTGATATCGGGTGAATACGTTCTTTTTTTAGCGTAAGTTTATTACTTTTACGAACTTAATTTTTAGCGTGAAAAACCCTTTAAAAAAAATAGCTGTGCTCACTTCCGGAGGAGATTCACCGGGCATGAACGCAGCGGTCCGCGCGGTTGTTCGGACATGTGCCTTTCTCGAAATTGAGTGTATGGCCGTTTACAGAGGGTATCAGGGTATGATTGAAGGGGATTTCGTCCCGTTTAATGCGCGCAGCGTCAATAATATCATCAATAAGGGGGGAACCATACTCAAGTCCGCCCGGTGTATGGAATTCACTACTCCCGAAGGACGTCAAAAGGCGCATGAGCAATTGACAGCCGCTGGCATTGAAGGTTTTGTGGTTATCGGAGGCGACGGGAGTTTCCGTGGCGCCAGTATTTTTCACAAGGAATTCAATTTTCCTGTAATAGGTATTCCCGGCACCATAGACAATGACATTTTTGGCACCCAGTATACCCTGGGCTTCGACACGGCCCTGAACACTGTGGTGGAGTGTATGGACAAGATCAGAGATACGGCCAGTTCCCACAGCCGTCTGTTCTTTGTTGAGGTTATGGGGCGTGATGTAGGGCATATTGCCTTGAATGCAGGAGTGGCTGCAGGAGCTGAAGAAATATTGATCCCGGAACAAAACCTGGGCCTGGATCGCCTGCTGGATTCTCTGAAACGCAGCAAAAAATCCGGGAAATCCTCCAGCATTGTGGTAGTTGCTGAAGGCGATAAAACCGGAAAGAACGTTTTTGAACTCAAAGAGTATGTAGAGAAGAATTTGCCTATTTACGACGTACGGGTTTCTGTGCTCGGGCACATTCAAAGGGGCGGTTCCCCAACGGCATTTGACCGGGTTCTGGCATCGCGCATGGGGGTGAAGGCCGTGGAGAGTCTGCTCGAAGGCAGATCCAATCTGATGGTAGGAATTATCGCCAATGAGATGGTTCTGACGCCTATTGATGACGCCGTACGCGGGCACACTAAAATAGACCGGGAGCTCATACGCGTTTCCGATATTATGACGATTTAACTTAAAAACACACTAAAATGGCAGCATTGCGAGTAGGAATTAATGGATTTGGGCGCATCGGGCGCCTGGTTTTACGGGCTTCTGTAGAACGGGATAACGTGGATGTAGTTGCGATAAATGATCTTTTGGATGTCGAACATCTGGCGTATATGCTCAAGTATGATTCTGTACACGGGCGCTTTAACGGGAGTGTAACCGTAAGAGATGGCCACCTGGTAGTCAATGGGAAAACGGTACGCGTCACTGCCGAAAAGGATCCGAAAGCGATTCGGTGGGACGAGGCCGGCGTGGATATTGTGGCGGAATGCACCGGGATTTTTACCAAACTCGAAACGGCCCAGTACCACATAGATGGGGGTGCTAAAAAAGTAGTAATTTCTGCGCCTTCGGCAGATGCACCAATGTTTGTTATGGGCGTGAATCATATGGATGCCAAAGCCACGGACACCATTGTTTCCAATGCCAGTTGTACAACGAATTGCCTGGCCCCTGTGGCCAAAGTCCTGAACGACACCTTCGGAATTGATGAGGGTCTTATGACTACTGTACACGCCACTACGGCTACCCAACTCACTGTTGACGGTCCTTCGCGAAAGGATTACAGAGGAGGACGGAGTGCGTTGTTAAACATCATTCCAGCTTCTACCGGAGCTGCGAAGGCGGTGACCAAAGTGATTCCGGATCTCGTGGGAAAACTGACGGGGATGGCTTTCCGGGTGCCCACTGCAGACGTTTCTGTAGTTGACCTGACGGTTCGCCTGGAGAAGGAAACGAGTTACGAAGAGATCAAAAAAGTATTTAAAGAAGCCTCAGAGGGGTCTTTAAAAGGCATTTTAGGCTATACAGATGAGGCTGTGGTTTCCCAGGACTTCATTGGAGATAGCAGGACAAGTATTTTCGATGCCGGAGCTGGAATTGAGCTGAATTCGAAGTTCTTCAAGATTGTTTCCTGGTATGATAATGAGGCGGGGTACTCTCATAAATTGGTAGACCTGGCACAGCATATCCACAGTCTGTAACCTCAAAAAAAGAGTAGTTATTCCAACAAAAGGATCTTTCATCGGGCAAGTCTTGAAGGATCCTTTTTTAATTTATATCGCACATGGTACTGATTGTAGATAGTGGCGCAACCAAGGCAGATTGGATCGCTCTGGATTCCAGGGGAGAACAGATTTTTATGACTCAGACCCTTGGTCTCAGTCCTGAAGTGCTTACCAGGGAGGTCATAGAAGAACGTCTTGCCAATAATTTTGAGCTTGCCCGAAACAGTTCTAAGGTCGAACGTCTGTACTTCTATGGAGCCGGTTGCGGCACGGAGCGGATGCGAAAGTTCTTAAAGGATATTTTTAGACAATTCTTCCCCAAAGCCAAAATTCAGGTAAAGGAAGACACGTATGCCGCCATTTACTCGACAACCAAAATCGGACATGCCGGGATTGTCTGTATTTTGGGAACCGGTTCAAATTGCAGTTACTACGACGGGCATCAGATGTTTCAAAAGGTGACTTCTCTGGGCTATATCCTGATGGATGACGGGAGCGGAAATTTCTTTGGCCGTAAGCTCGTCCGGGATTATTACTACCACAAAATGCCGCAGGATCTCAGCCTGGCCTTTGACAAAGAGTACAATCTGGATCCGGATGTAATCAAAGAAAACCTGTATAAGAAGCCCAATCCGAACACCTATCTGGCCACCTTTGCGCGCTTTATTATCGAGCATAAGGATCATCCCTATTGTAAAGGAGTCATAGACAAGGGCTTTCAGCAATTTGTCAATAATCACGTGATGCAGTTTGAGTTGGCCACCAAGGTCCCGATTCACTTTGTGGGAAGTATTGCATATTTCCTGAAAGAGGAATTAACCGAAGTCATTCAGCGGAACGATATGATCCAGGGGGTCATCCGTCAGCGTCCGATTGAGGGCTTGGTGGAGTTTCACAAGGATACGATTTGAAGTAGGCAGTTGGCAGTGCGCAGTACCAGTTGGCAGTCACAGGACTTCCAAAACCGATCTGCCTACTGCCACTATCTTCTGACCACTCCCTTTTGAACTTAAACCTTAAAAATTGAACCAGTCGCCAGTGCCCGGTCGCAGTGCGCAGTCAAAAGACGTCCAAAACCGATCTGCCATCGGCCACTGTCCTCT
>CAKZOC010000211.1 GCA_937136025.1 uncultured Bacteroidota bacterium | reverse complement strand
ATCAACTCTGATACTAATTCAATAATCCTTTCATTGGTTTCAAAGCGGTATTTCATCTGAGGGCCAAAACGACCATTATTGGCACTTTCTGAACGCTGTATGGTATTAGCCAATATCGTTCCGTTGAGGCATAATACATTGCAAGAATAATCCCATCCCTCAATATACTCCTGAAGGATGTAATCTGTTTCTTTCAGAGATTTATTCAAAAAATATACCTCAAAATCATTTCGGTTCATCAGGAGTTGTATTTGTTGGCCTCCTCCAAATCCTATGGCCGGCTTTACCACCTTGGGAAAATCTACTATCTGTTCCCGGTCTGATTCATTATAAATTATCGTTTCTGGGCTCCTGAGGTTGTTTTTGGAAAGGTGCTTATAGAGGAGCCACTTGTTACTTGCAATATCATAGTCATTTAGTTTGGGTAAAGCCACTAGTTTTTTAGGATCCGCTAGAAGACTCTTGTTGCAGATCAATCGCCTTATCGGAATTGGTAATATTGGCATAATAACATCAATGTCGTATTTGCTTACCTGCTCGTTAATTCGTCGGATCCATTCATTATCATCGTCCGTTTCAGGATAAAAAAAGAAGTTTGACACCATTCTGGAATGCCTGATAAAGTTTTCATCCTCGGAGCAAATCACATATACTTTATACTTCTTCAATTTGATCAGACAGGACAGCACATGGATCAATAAATGACTTTCCCCATCGGGGATCAAAATTCGTATATTATTATTGGGGCTCATAGACTAGTCAATGGATGTCGCTTATTTATTCCGGTACAGGTTTACTACTTTTCTTCTCTTGCCCGACGCCAGAGCAGGGATTTCATCTACGTATTCAATGTCCACCCGTGCATCCTGCCCGAAGTTGTCCCTCACAGCTTGTATCAGTTCACCTTCCTTTTCAAAGGTGTCTTTTACATTTAGCTTGATGATGTATTTGTTTGCGTCTTCCTGGATGAACTGATATTGGTTTAAATCCTTGTAATGCGGGTAAAACAAAGTATACACCACAAAGGAGGATAAAACAATCCCTTTGGTATCTGAAACTAAATCCATTTTCCGTCCCTCAACAGATTGCATATAGCGATTATCCGGATAATCCGGAGCGAACATCCCCACATCTCCCGTATCATAGCGGATCAGTGGCATCGCGTAATTGAAAAGATCTGTTACCACTATTCTTCCCAGCTCCCCTTTGGCAGCCGGCCTATCCTCCTCCATGTCCAGTATTTCGAAGATGTAACTCCCCCAGTTCAGAACAAAATTATTTCCGGAGTCCCTGGTTTGATGTGCCAAAATACCTATTTCCTCATTTGAATATCTGGAATATACCCGGGTGTTAAACCTTCTTTTAAGGGTCTCCCGGGTGTATTCATTTAAATACTCAGAGTTGGCCGTAATTCCCTTAATATTGGTTTGACTGCAGGACCTCTCCGTCCGGTCCATGTACTGACATATGGCTTCAAAAGCAGAAGCAAACCCAAGCATGTTCACCGGCCCCTTTATCCTTTCTACAAGTCGTAGAAATTCTTCAATTCTTGGGTCATTAAGCTTTGTAACATCAAATTGAGATGTGTTTTGAAGAAAATTCCAAAGGCGGGATCTTTGATTATGGCCGCGCCATACCTCCAGTTCAATCAGGGCGTTACCGATTTCATAACCTGTTTCGCCCATAAAATACAGCACATCTGACGTATTTCTTTTTCTCTTCAGGGAATTGTGATACAAGATAAAAGGAACTCCGGTGGAACCGCTGGTCGAAACTTTGAACAAAGGTTCCTTCTGCAGGGATTCCGACTTAAAATCCTCGAATCTATTCTGGATTTCCGTTTTCTTTATTATGGGAAATGTTCCTAAAGAAGAACCTTTACAGGGTTTGTAATAAGGAACAGATTGCGATGCATGAGTGAGCAGACTTTGTAAATATTCCTCCCGTATTTGAAGCGCACTTTCCCCAAAGGGATTTTTTAAGACTTCCTTTATTTCTGAGATATTATTTTGGACCGGGTTACCGCTAACCCTGTCTTTTAATCTGAAACCCCATTTTCGAATTAGTTTCATCTATCAGTATAATTTTTCAAATACTCTAAGAGTTTATAAAAAAGCAAGAAACGCTCTCTGAATGTTTTCCCCATTGAAGAACCGTCCATTTTTAAATTCGCTACTTAGCCTTGTTGATATTTCGGGGTCATTTAAAGAGTCGCAGACTATTATTCCTATATTGTATATATTTTCATGGGAAATTTAAGAATATTGTATCGTAAAGCGGTTTCATTTGAAACTATTTAAATATTCTATTCATTATAGGTAATCACTGTGATGATTAACAGACACCTCAGTATCATAGCTTGTAACGCAGTTTCCAATCTCTAACTGATAACGCCATTTGATGGAAAAAGTTGTAATAATCGGTGCTTCAGGCCACGGAAGGGTAATCGGTGACATTCTTAAAAAATCAGGGGATTATGAACTGATTGGATATATCGATTCCTATAAGGATCCGGGCAGTAAAATACTGGATTACGAAGTTTTAGGGTCAGAGGAGATCCTTCCAAAAATGTTCAAAGAATCCGGGGTTTCCCAAGGGATAATAGGTATAGGCGACAATTACACCCGGCAACAAATGGCTCATAAAATAAAGAAGTTAGTTCCTGAATTTGAATTCATTAATGCAATCCATCCGGACTCAGTGATTTCTGAATATGTTACCTTGGGCAGCGGGATTGCTATAATGGCAGGAGTTGTTCTGAACCCCGGAACCATAATAAGGGATCACTGTATCGTAAATACAAAATCCTCAGTGGGTCATGATTGCACTATCCGTGCATTCAGTAGTATTGCTCCAGGGGTAACTGTGGGAGGCCATGTTTCTTTGGGACCTTTAAGCTCCTTGGCGATAGGTTGCGTGGTCCGCAACAATATTGATATTGGTGAAAATACCTTAATCGGGGCTGGATCCCTGGTCATCCGGGATTTTGGAGATCATATTGTCGCCTATGGCCATCCTGCGAAATCTATGGGAAACAGGGTTTTGGGGGATACCTCCGTCTAAGCAGATTTAATGGGGTGATACCTCTACGCCAACTTCTACCCCGGCTTTTGGTA
>CAKZOC010000210.1 GCA_937136025.1 uncultured Bacteroidota bacterium | reverse complement strand
TGGCTGGCCCGGCAGTATCGGAGTGCCCGTGTACGTCGGATACACTATGACGATGAAGGGAATAAACCGGGGCATTTCGGATATTTCAGACCTCCTTTTAAGGATACGCTCTGGAAGTATACGCATCAGTGGATTCAGAACGATGAATGGAACTAAGTATTTACTGGAGCACGGACAGACCCGACGCCTTTTATTTCGAAAATTCAAAGCCGGCGATTTTGACACCTGGTTGCCCTTTTTCAAAGACCCTGGCAGCACGGCCTTTTGGGAAGGGATTCCGGAAAGTTCCGAGGTTGCCTGCAAACAACAGTTCGATCGGATTTTTGAACGCTATGAAAAAGGCCTGGGGGGCATGAATGCCCTCATTGACCGGGAGCACAAAGGACTCGTGGGGATGTGCGGTCTACTGATACAACACGTGGACGGAGTTCGCGAACTGGAAATCGGGTATTCCCTACTCCCAGAATACAGGGGTCAGGGCTATGCCTCCGAGGCGGGAAAATATTGCCGGGATCAGGCGTTTGAGAACGCCTGGGCCGCATCCCTTATTTCTATTATTCACGTAAAAAATACGCCCTCCATGAGGGTAGCTTCACGCCTGGGCATGACCCTGGATAAAACTACGCTGTACAAGAACAATCCCGTCCATATTTTCAGGGTGGATAAGGCGGAGGGCTATAAGTGAAAATTCTAAGAATCCCTATGCTTCACGGCTTTTTTGTCGGGCAGGTCGAGAGTCCGAAAGGGGCATAAAGCGGACAAAAACTGATAAAACTTGTAAGTAAAAATACCCCTGCCAATACCAGTAATACGATTCCAAGTGTTCCGCTTATCGTTCCTGTATAATACAATATCCCGATAACCGCGGCGATGATAAAACGAACGATACGATCTGCATTTCCCATATTTTTTTTCATGTCCCTATAGTTTTAGTTTGTTAAAGAGGTTATACTCCACACGATCAGGCTGATTATCCCTATGCAAATCAGGCAGACCAAAACGAATTTACCAATTTTCCCTCGCATCACGCCCTAAATGTAAAGCTCCTCTTCCAGGTTAAGACTGATCTTCATCAGTTTTTTGAAGCCTTGAGAAGGCTTTAAAGGCATTCCCGGACTTCTGGACGAATAATCTTGTATAACAGGCCAGGGAGGCACTTCCCTATTTTGTCCGGAGTTTCAGTTCCCTTATTTTCGCATCAAACCGGATGCATGCGCGCCCATACGGCCATCTACACTGATAATACTTCCGACAAAGAAGTTTTTGCGAAGAAGTTGCTCCAGGGAGCGGCTCCTCAGGAACTTTCCTTCCTTCACGAAGGTACAGGTGCATATTTTTCCAATTCGAGTCTTGCGGTATTTTTGGAAACGGAGGCCCGTTACGATCTCTCGGGTCTGAATCTAAAAGGTCGCACCCTGAGGTCGCTCTCCAGCGGGGAACGCAAAAAAGCGCTTTTAAATTATATTTTAGAAACAAAGCCAAACTTTCTGATTCTGGACAATCCGTTTGATAATCTGGATCAGGATTCACAACAACAGATCAAAGGAGTTTTGACAAACATATCACGCCACACAGTCATTATTCAACTTATCAGCAGGTCGGCTGACCTGCTTCCTTTTGTTACAAATTATTCACGTTTGGACTTAAATGACTTTTTGGTTATCAGTGACCTATCATTAATAGAAAACAAAATAAATAAGGTTTTTTATAGAGATGTTCCTCAAGCGTTGAATCGCTTTAATTATTCACATGAGCATTTACTTAGATTTAAAAATGTTTCTGTACACTATGAAGAGAAACCAATTCTCAAAAATATTAACTGGCTGATCCGCAAAGGAGAATTTTGGGAGTTGTCTGGTAAAAATGGAAGTGGCAAAACAATACTCCTTTCCATGGTTACAGGTGATAACCCCAAGGCTTACGGGCAGGATATATTTCTGTTTGGCACCCGGAAAGGGAGCGGGGAAGGCGTTTGGGATATCAAAAAAAATATAGGCTACTTTACCCCTGCAATGGTA
>CAKZOC010000209.1 GCA_937136025.1 uncultured Bacteroidota bacterium | reverse complement strand
ATACTCAGGTTTTTAGAGGATTTCCCCAGCTTAAAACAAAAAGGGCATAGAAATTTCTATGCCCTCCTTTCTTTTTAGATCGGTACGATCAGGATGTGAATTTCTGGCGGAGCTTCGCCTTTTTACCACTGCGTTCACGCAGGAAATACAGCCGCGAGCGCCGGTGATGGCCCTGACTCTGAACAGTCACTTTTTCTACGATCGGGGATCGGGTCAGGAAAGTCCGTTCAACCTTCTTATAGCGTCTCTTATAATTTACGAACGGGTCTTTATCAAGCCATTCCAATCGCACGGCCAAACGCACCATTTTCATCAGCCGCTCCATATGCTTCATGGCACCGTTTTGAGTACAGGGCTTGTAGCGTTGCAGGTGAGCCGTATTTAGAATGTAATGTTCGAACTCAGTTATAAACTGATAATTTAGTCGCTTAAGGGGGATGTCGGGGATCCCATATTTTTCTTCCAAAAAACGAAAAAGGTATTTCCCCGTTCCGGAATAGTTCTTCAATGTACCCGGTGCCAGGACGGATGCTTGAGTATTGTTGTGGTACTCCAGAATATCCTTCAGGGTCTTGAAATCCTCATCCGTGCCCAAATACCTGGCTTTGATGGCTTGGGCAGTAATGGCTTTTCCTTCCGATAGCAGTTGCCGGTGCGCCTCCATGATTAGCCGATGGACCTCATCCAAGTAGCTGTTCATTAAACGGGCCTTATGGTGGGTACCGATCATTTTGCCCCGTTTAGGGTCCCATTCATTCACCGCAACATTGCGTTTAAGGCTGATTTCCGCCCGCCTTTGATTGACAGTAATTCGGGCGTAAATAGTGAGGTTTTGAGGGTTCCCGGTATGGTCCCTTACGAAAATTAATACAGCTAACGTGTTGGAATTGCGCATAATACAGGTTTTTAAGTTTGAAACAATCCTTGCGAGCAAAGACATCCCAAAACAGCCTTTTGTCAGGCTAAATTATGCGCAATGAACGTACCGAAGTCTTCACCAGACTCCACTAATATTTGCTGGTTTTAAATGATATCATTTGATATCGCTAAAAAGAGAAAGCACTGTCAAACAGTCAGTTAACAGTGCTTTTGTTGTCCGCTGAATGCGGTTCGTCGGGGTGGCAGGATTCGAACCTGCGGCCTCCTGCTCCCAAAGCAGGCGCGATAACCGGGCTACGCTACACCCCGAAAAATTATTTTTGAATACCGGAACGGATCCGATCTCAGCGGAGAGACTGGGACTCGAACCCAGGCGACGGTTACCCGTCGACAGATTAGCAATCTGCTCCGTTACCACTCCGGCACCTCTCCAATAAATATGTTAAGAACATGCGGGAGTTAATCCCTTTTATTGCGGAGGCAAATGTAGTTTTTCAGAGACTGGCACGCAAACTTTTGAGGTTTTTTTTAAAGACTCAGGAATCCGACTTTCAAATCGGGTCATAAGGGAAGCAGAAGTGGGTGATTTCTGCGCGGTATTCCAGCCTGAACGATTAAAAAGACCTCTGAAACGACCCTACCCTGCCATCCGGGGTAAGGGTCTCAATAGACAGCACTACACCATCCGAAGTCTCCGGAGCCTTTAACCGGATCACGGCTTCCCCATTCTTGTCCGTTTCTACTGACGGGTTCCAGTACAACGTAGGGGAAGGTGAATTTCTGAGTTTGCGGTCTTTCCTGCGTTCCGATAAATACGTCTCAAAATCCATGGAGGGTTCATATCCTTTAAAATTGAGACCGCCTTCCTTCCGATTGACGTAGTCCATAAAATTTCCGCTACGGGTATATACGATCATAACACCTGTCGGGGCCTGCACTCCAAAAATAGACGCCTGGCCTGCATCGATGATAAATTCAATCCGAAGGATGTCCAGGGGCGAGATAAAGGTTAGGGGTGAAAGCGCCGGATCATCAAATCGAATAATCTGTCCGTCCACAACCCAAAGCGGTTGACCCCCACCCCTCCGGTTATGGTAAACCACAGGGAGTGTTCCCCCACCCGTATTCAGGATCTGCACTCCGGGTATTTTGCGAAGCAACATGTCCATAGGCAAGGGTTTCTCGGGATCCTGATACACCACATCAAAGCGATTGGGTTTGATCCCATAAAGGCTGGGGACCATTTCCTGTTCCCTCTTGCGCAGGTCTTCTACAGTGACTTCCCTGAGTTGGATCACCCCAGTAGTATCGAAAGGTACGGGAGTGGTCGATTCTACAAATTCTTTTTTGCCTTGGGTTTTCCGGTAGATTTTACTCTCTGCCACTTCCGCTTCCTTCACAGATTCCGGATCCGACCCGGCCCCTTTTGATTTCGCAGGCCTGTCCACGGGACGTAACTTTACCAGGCGCCGGGTTTGTTCCTCACCTTCCGTTCGGAAAATAAATCGGGTCTCCCCGGTCACATCTATATCCTGGACGTGTAGTACCCCGGCCGCATCGGTTTCCAGTTCCCGGATGACCAGGTCGGAATCCGAGGCGGCCATCATCTGAATTTTGGTATTGGTAAGCAGTCGGTTGTCCAGATCATAAACCGTTCCATGAAGCTCCAGACTGCGCTCAACAGGGTATCGAATCTCGGAAGGGAGCTCCCGCTTCATAGTTCCGGATGCCAGACTTTGCGCCTTCAGATCCTCCAGAAAGCGGATACTCCGGTCGTTCGAGAGATCGGCATCGATGGCTATGGGTTTTAGATACTGTTCAATACCCCATATGGAATGCGGCTGCTGTGTGTTTACCGAAGCGGAAAGATCCGTCTGTACCGGATTTCCTTCAGCATCCGTGACCTTTATCCGAAAAGTCATCTCCCCATCCTTGGAGTTTAGTGGTTTAGCCTCAATAGTCAGCTCTTCCCTGGAATCGATCCAAACCGGGCGTTCCGCCCAGGCCACCTGGTCCATACCGGTGAGATAAAACGTCATAAGCCCTTGAGGGAGGGCCGCCTTGGAAATGTCCAGGGAGGCTGTGCCCTCGGCAAATTCCAGAACATGGACAAAATAGGACTGGCCTTCCTTCCTGCCCTCTAATACTACAGGGGCTCCCCTCAGAGATTCCGTAGCCCGTACTTCGATCCTTATTTTTTCAGGGGAAAGTGTGTTGACACGCAGCGCATATCCTTCATCCATGATCTCCGGCAGCACGCTGCCCGGCCCTTCAGAAGGTTGGAAAGTATAGGTTTTTCCGGCCTCGGGTTGAAAGATCGCCAGTCCATAGCCTTTCGCATAAGACTGCACCTCCACAACCTTATGGCCGGTCTCATCCACAATACTGCCCGCCACAGAGCCATATTCCCCGTTCGCGGATTGTGAAGTTAAAACCAAACGGTTGGAGATCCCCGCCAGGAGCCGGCCTCCTTCCGGGTAGAATTCCAAACGGGAATTCCCCGTGTCCTCCATTGGGGCCTTAATATCCGAATTCTCTCCTACCCGGATGGTCTTACGATAGAACTGCGCTTCTCCATAGTTCTTCATCCATCGGGTGTAGGCCAGTAATTCATAAGAACCGTCTTTTAATTTTTCCGGGAGTTTTAAAACTCCTTCCCCGGATCCTGCTGTCACCGGATGATACTGTGTACTCACCAGGGCGTTCTCCGAATCCCTGAGTTCCAGGCGCAGCACTCCACTGGGGCTAAAGCGCTTTTGGGTAGGGCCGTTGTACACATAGGCTTTAAAAAAAATAGCGTCTCCGGCCTCGGCCTGTTCCCGGTCCATATGCAGGTACACCCGCTCTTCCCATAATGCCAAAGAGTCGGCCACGGTTCGGTCCTGGAAGGCGCTTGCCGGGGCAGGGAATCCACTGAATTCAGGCACCTGACTATCTCCCTGGGCATAAGACAAGGCTGATAGACTTAAGGCAGTGGCGAGGAGCAGGCGATACTTTTTCATAGGAAATGGCTTTATGTGGTCTTCTTAAAAATAAGGCCTGAACCTTGAATTTCCAATTTCTTTAGGATCGAATTAACACTTCGCAAACAGTGCTTAACCTCAATAAATCAAGCCGTTATCAGGAATATAAGGGACAGAAAACACTCTTATGAAGGAATTTCTTGTTTACTCTTGGATGTCCATTAATGAACCATTATCGTGCCGTACTCTGGCAAAAAGTTTGTGGAGGCAGCACCGATTTACTCCGGATACTCTACGCGAAGATGGTAAATATTGGTCAGGCGCTTTTTCAAAACCTTTTTAACGGTTTCGATATCCTTAAAGGTAATATCGGCATTGAGGAACTGCCCGGCCTGCATTTGCCCATCGATAATCTTATCCACAAAGGCATCGATCATCGGATAGGTAGGGTTTACCAGACTCTTGGAGGCCGCCTCTACCGCGTCGGACATCATCAGAATGGCTGTTTCCCTGGAGAAGGGTGTCGGACCGGGATACCGGAAATTTTCCTCCTTTGTATCTTCCGGGTGTTCTTCCATTGATTTCTTGTAGAAGTAATACACCAGGGTGGTTCCGTGATGGGTCCGGATAAAGTCAATCACCCGGTCCGGGAGTTTATTTTTCCGCGCCATTTCAATCCCTTCAATAACATGGCGGATAATTATGTCCGCACTCTTTTCAGGATCCAGATCATCGTGGGGATTGCTATTGGTCGTTTGGTTTTCGGTAAAGTAGGTCGGGTCGTTCATCTTGCCGATATCGTGATAGAGCGCCCCTACCCGAACGAGCATCGCATTGGCCCCTATCTCATTGGCGGCGGCCTCGGCCAGATTGGCGACCTGCAGGGAGTGGTTAAAGGTTCCCGCAGCCTTATTGGAAAGCTCCTTAAGCAACCTCGAATTGGTATCTGAAAGCTCCAGAAGGGATACGTCAGATACCATTCCGAACATCTTTTCGTAGATGTAGATCAGGGGCTGGGCGAAAAGGGTGATCATCCCATTGAGCAGGAAAAACCCAAAATTCAACCAGACCACATTATCCAGCGTCCCTTCGTGAATAATATGAAAGGCAAAATACCCGATAATATAGATCAGGGTAATCTGTCCTACCGATATAAACAAATTGGCGCGCTTATAAAGTTCCGAAATGGTGAGGATCGTCACGATACCGGCCACAATCTGAAGGAAGATATATTCAAAACTATTGGGCACGACAAACCCGAGGATCAGGACTGTCAGCACATGCACAAACAAACCCAGGCGGGCGTCAAAAAAGGTCTTCAGGATCAGAGGTAATATACATAAAGGGACTACGTAGACCAGCCCGGCATCGTATTTGACCACCAGGGTGGTCAGAAAAACCACGACCAGGATGTTGAAGAAAATAAAGGTCACATTCACATTGTTGCGATACACCTCAGGGCGGTATTTCTTTAAAAACAACAAGAGCATCATGAGAACCAGTGCCACGAGTATCGTGTACCCCGCAAGAATAAAATAGGAGTTGCTCGCCGACCACAATTCCGATTCGTATTCGGATTTGAGCGAGTCGAGTATTTTGAGGTTTTCCGATTCCACCACCTCGCCCTTGGCAATGATCAGTTTGCCTTCATCCACGTTCCCCCGGGTGGTGGATATATTGGCCAGTTTGTTTTGAATCTCCTTTTCAGTCAGCTCCCCATCGGAAATCACATTGGGTTCTACCACCCGGGTGAGGAGTTTCACAAAATCTTCTGAATACCGGTCCAGGCCCTGCCTGCCCGCCATTGTCCTAATTAGCCCTTCCAGGGAATCCGGATAATGGACCCGCGACCCGGCTAACCGGCGCGCCTCGTTGTTACGCACCAGATAAATTTCACCCCGGGAGGGGTGCTGCTCAGCTATGGCGACCCCTGTGGTATAAATGCTGTCCAGAATCTGCACTCCCGTCCTAAGCATGTAATTGTAACCTCTTGTGGAGAACTCGTCCTCCTTGAAGACTTCGGGGAACAAAGTATCATAGGAGTTAAAAACGCGCTCCGCCACAGAAGTATCGAAGCGGTAGTAGGGAACCTGGTCTTTTTGAATGGCATTTTGTTCGGCTTCAATCTCGGCCTGCGTTTTGTTAATGGAAAAGTCAAAGGGGGCGTATAGGTTTTCGTACTGCCAGGGTTTTCCCTTATGAAACTCATATTTGAACTGGCCACCCCTGGGAAAGAAAAAGACGATACAGGCGATACTCGCTAAATACAGGATGTATTTGTAGATCTCGGATTGGGATCGGTAGAGGGAATCCAGGCGGTTAGACATCTTTATGTGAATTGAGTTCAAAAATAGGAAAATCCCCGTGGGTTTTTGACAACAAGCGAAAAGGCATCCGTTTTAATTTATTAATTTCGCGTCACAAATCAGACAGTGATGAAAGAGGTTGTAATCGTTTCCGCAGTTCGTACTCCCATCGGTAGTTTTATGGGGGCCCTGTCCGCAGTACCGGCTCCCGTGCTCGGTGCCACAGCTATTAAGGCTGCGCTCGACAAAATCGGACTGGACGTTTCAAAGGTAGAAGAAGTGCTTATGGGCCATGTGGTGCAGGCGGGGTCCGGACAGGCTCCGGCACGTCAGGCGGCCATCGGGGCCGGCATCCCGGATACAGTGCCCTGTACAACAGTCAATAAGGTATGTGCCTCGGGAATGAAGGCTGTGATGCAAGCCGCTCAATCTATAGCACTCGGGGACCGGGAAATTATGGTCGCCGGGGGTATGGAAAACATGAGCCTCATCCCGCACTATCTGCACCTGAGAAATGGAAAGAAATTTGGCCCTGAAACCCTTATAGACGGCATGCAGAAAGACGGGCTTGTGGATGCATATGACCAACAGGCTATGGGGGTCTGCGCCGATGCCTGTGCCCTGGAATACGAGTTCAGCCGGGAGGATCAGGACGCCTTTGCGATTCAGTCTTATGAGCGTTCAGCCAGGGCCTGGAAAGAGGGAAAATTTGCAGAGGAAGTAATTCCTGTTGCGGTTCCTCAGCGACGGGGGGAACCTGTTATTGTCGATCAGGATGAGGAGTTCGGGAATGTCAAAATGGATAAAATACCCCAGTTGAGACCGGCCTTTACCAAAGAAGGAACGGTTACCGCTGCAAATGCCTCTACGATTAATGACGGGGCGGCCGCCCTGGTCCTGATGAGTGCCGAAAAGGCCCGGGAACTCGGATTACAGCCCCTGGCCACTATCCGGTCTTATGCCGATGCGGCCCAAGAGCCTAAATGGTTTACCACAGCTCCTGCCAAAGCCCTGCCATTAGCCCTGGCCAAGGCAGGTGTGACCCAGGAAGAGATCGACTTTTTTGAATTCAATGAGGCCTTCAGTGTAGTAGGCCTGGCCAACATCAAAATACTTGGGCTCAGCGACGCCAACGTCAACGTCAATGGTGGAGCAGTGTCTCTGGGACATCCATTGGGGTGCTCCGGGGCCCGAATTCTGGTAACCCTGATCAACGTCCTGAAACAAAACGATGCCCGATTAGGAGCCGCTGCCATCTGCAACGGAGGTGGGGGCGCATCAGCCATGGTATTGGAATCCCATAAATAACTGCAGAATCTAACGGATGGAATACGGTATCTGCCCTTTGAGCATGGTCCCTGTGCATCAAAGCGCGGATGACACTTCGGGCTGGATCACCCAACTCCTATATGGCGAAGTCTTTAAGATTCCCGAAACCCGGAAGCACTGGAGCCGTATCCGCACCCCTTCAGACCAATGTGAGGGATGGGTGCGAAATCCCCAGATCTTTAAACTGGACCCCTCCGAATACGAAGCTCTTAGTACTCCCGAAGGCATTCGAATTGCTTCCGATCTAATCTCTCATATCTGCACCCATGAAGGACTGTTAATGCCCATCCCTGTCGGATCCAGCGTGCATACCTCCACTGCCCTTTCCCATACCCATGAAGGGGGTGTTTTTCAGCCGGAAAGTGGAAAAGATTCCCTCATCGATACGGCCCTGATTTATTTAAACAGTCCTGAGGTTAAAGGCGGGCGTTCCCCATTTGGAATTGACGCAGACGGCCTTTCTCAAATGGTGTACCGCACTGTCGGGGTAATGCTCAACCGCAAGGCCCCTGAACAAGCCTCACAAGGCAGTCCCCTGAGTTTTATAGAAGAAAGCGAACCCGGGGATCTGGCCTTTTTTGACGGGCCTGACGGAGTGATCAACCACGTCGGACTCATTATGCGGGATAATTACATCATTCACTGCGACGGCAAAGTGCGTATTGATCGTTTGGACCATACAGGTATTTTCAATACCGAAAAACGCACCTACACCCATCCCCTTCGGGTGATCGTCAAAGTCCTGTAAACAAAAAGCCCCGCAAATGCAGGGCTTTCTTGTTCTATTCAGAATTCTGAAGGAACTTATTCCCCCAGCAGATTCTTAATCCGCATATAGTTCTCATTATCCCCAAGCGCACCATAGATGTTCTTTAACTGGGATAATATGGCTTCATTATCCGGATTGGTTTTAAGGGCATCTTCTAAAACGACCACACCTTCTTTGAAGAGTTCGTCCTTCTGCGCTTTGAGCTCATCATATCTGGCCAGATCAGCGCGGGAAGTACCCAAAGCATTCATGTCGTCGATAAGGGCATTCCCTTCATTGACATAGGTCGTGGAAAGGTTTAACTGGGCGTTTACATAACCCGGATTCACTTCGATCGCTTTTCGATATGCCGCCCGGGCTCCTTCAATATCGCCCTGCTCCATATTGATCACACCGATGTTGTAGTGAAGATCGGGATTTTCAGGAGCCATACGGGCCGCCTCAGCCATCAATGCTTTAAACTTATCCTTGTCCCCCAACTGATAATACAGGTTGGCCTCATTCAGCACGAGGTTCACATCGTCCGGGTTGTCCGCGCGGGCAGCCTTGTACGCCTCCAGCGCTTCTTCGTTGTTGCCCAACTGGGTATAGATAAGGGCAATATTCCGTACGATTTCCGCTCGCTTGGATTCGGTTTTCTCATCGACCGGATTCGAATAGGTCCCGGATTTTACCATCAGGTCCCGTTGCGTTTTCTGCATCACCTCTACTTCCCCGGTTTCTACATTTGTCGCCCTGTACTCCATCTGACTTCCGTCATATCCAATATCTTTTAATTCCTTGTAGTAGTCAAGAGACATCTCATAATCGCCACTGTTTACTGCACTGCTGGCTGCGTAATAGAGATAGATGGTATCCTGAGGGCTCAACTGATACGCCATATACAGTTTTTCAGCGGCTTCTTTATACTTTTTTTCCTTGTTGTCTTCTACTGCCGTATTGACCAGGTCATTCGCCACTAAGGACATCTGAGCCTTCGCATCTCCGGTATATTTAATTTTCCCGCTGGCTTCTTCCAGACTGACGACTTTCTTATAAGAATCCACAGACTCCCCGAAAGCAGACATATCCCCCTTTTTCGCCAGGTCTGCATACACCTGACCTCTGAGGAAATAATACTGGGCCTGGGTGCGCTCGTCGGCACCCGTAATGGCACCCGCAGCACTCTCCAGGCTTGCCTTGGCTGTCGCGGCATCGCCGCTTTTCATCGCCTTCTCGGCGGCCTTTATTTCTGATTTTTGTGCAAAACCGGCCAATCCTATAAGCATGGCCGCCATAATTAACATGTTGGTTTTCATGAAGCTGTATTTAATCTAGTTAGTATTTGTATATCTACGTAGTTTCCGGGGCATTCGGATCATCCCCATTACCCTCATTATCAAGAGACGTGCCATCCTCAGTTTCCACATCCATATTGAGGATTTCTGTATTGTCCAGATCCTCTTCATCTTTCATCACTTTGGCCACAGCCGCAATGGAATCCGAATCCTTAAGGTTAATCAGGCGAACGCCCTGCGTGGCCCGACCCATGGTGCGGAGGTCCTCTACGGCCATACGGATGGCGATCCCCGATTTGTTGATGATCATCAGATCGTCTGAATCTGAGACATTTTTGATGGCTACAAGCCCACCGGTTTTCTCGGTAATGGAAATGGTCTTAACCCCTTTTCCGCCCCGGTTAGTGATCCGGTAATCCTCAATGCTCGAACGTTTTCCATAGCCGTTTTCGGACACGACCAGAATGTCTTCGTCAAAATTGTGAACGGACAACATTCCAATCACTTCGTCATCCTCGCCGGCCAGGGTAATTCCACGCACACCGGAAGCACTCCTGCCCATGGGGCGGGTTTTACTCTCCTCAAAGCGAATCGCTTTTCCGGATTTCAGGCCGAGGAAAATCTCGGAAGTACCCGTAGTAAGTTTGGCTTCGAGCAGCTCGTCCCCCTCCCGAATATTAATGGCAATGATGCCATTCTGACGCGGACGCGAATACTGCTCCAGAGGCGTTTTTTTAACGACACCCTTTTTGGTAGCCATAATCACATAATGGCTGTTGAAGTAATCTTCGTCCTTAAGGTCCCGGGTGCATATAAAGGCCTTCACCTTATCCTCGGGAGATAAGTTGATCAAATTCTGAATAGCCCTTCCCTTGGAAGTGCGGCTGCCCTCGGGAATTTCATATACCCGCAGCCAGTAACACTGGCCCTGTTGGGTAAAGAACAGCATGTATTGATGGTTGGTGCCCACAAAGAGGTGTTCCAGGAAGTCCTCATTTCGGGTGGCGGAGGCCTTTTGCCCGACTCCACCGCGATTCTGCGTCTTATACTGGGCCAGAGGAGTCCTTTTGATATAACCCGCATGGGAAATAGTGATTACCACCTGCTCATCCGGAATCATGTCTTCAATGCTCAGGCTTCCCCCTACATAGTTGATCTCCGAGCGACGGGCATCCCCATAGCGTTCTTTGACCTCGAGAAGTTCCTCCTTAATGATATCCATCCGACGCTCTTCACGGGCGAGAATATCTTTCAAATCCTCAATGGTGGCAAGTACATCTTCGTATTCGCTTCTGAGCTTGTCCTGCTCCAGTCCTGTCAGCTGACGCAGGCGCATCTCAACAATGGCACGCGCCTGAATTTCTGTGAGTTCAAAGCGCTTAATCAGATTGGCGCGCGCCTCTTCTGCATTGGCGGACCCTCTTATAATGGCAATCACCTCGTCAATATTGTCCGAAGCTATAATCAGTCCTTCGAGGATATGAGCCCGTTCTTCAGCCTTGCGCAATTCGTATTGGGAACGGCGGGTGACGACCTCATGGCGATGATTCACAAAGTGCGAAATCATCTCTTTGAGATTCAGCAACTGGGGCCGCCCGCCCACCAGGGCAATATTGTTTACACTGAAAGAAGACTGCAGGGCGGTGTACTTATATAAGGTATTGAGTACAATGTTTGGAATGGCGTCTCTTTTAAGTACATAAACCACCCGCATACCTTTCCGGTTGGACTCATCGCGAATGGCCGAAATCCCCTCAACCTTTTTATCGTTGATCATGTCTACCGTCTTCTTGATCATATCGGCTTTGTTCACCTGATATGGAATCTCGGTAACCACAATACACTCCTTCCCCTGAACTTCTTCAAAATTCGCCTTGGCACGCATCACTACACGGCCCCTACCGGTCAGAAAAGCTTCTTTAACCCCTTCATACCCGTAAATAATTCCCCCTGTTGGGAAATCGGGCGCTTTTATGTGCGTAATGAGTTCTTCAATTTCAATATCCCGGTTGTCGATGTAAGCAATCGTCCCGTCTACAACTTCAGAGAGGTTGTGCGGGGGCATATTGGTGGCCATACCCACAGCAATCCCGGAAGCCCCGTTAATGAGCAGGTTGGGGATACGCGTAGGCAGCACCGTCGGTTCCTGCAGGGAATCGTCAAAATTGAGTTGATGATCTACCGTTTCCTTGTCGATATCCGCCAGCATCTCATCGGCAATTCGCCTCATCCGCGCCTCGGTGTACCGCATTGCGGCCGGGCTGTCTCCATCGATGGAACCGAAATTCCCCTGTCCGTCCACCAGCATATATCTCAGGCTCCAGTCCTGGGCCATCCGAACCATGGTATCGTATACCGAGGTATCTCCGTGGGGGTGATACTTACCGAGTACCTCCCCAACGATCCGTGCAGATTTTTTATGCGCACTGGTCGAGCGAACCCCGAGTTCGTGCATCCCGTAAAGCACCCTGCGGTGCACCGGTTTAAGGCCATCCCGAACATCTGGCAGGGCACGTGACACTATGACCGACATCGAATAATCGATGTAGGCCGATTTCATCTCATCTTCTATGTTAATGGGGATCAATTTTTCTCCTTCCGCCATAATGCAGCTTTCTTTCTGTTCCTGAGGTTAAAAAATCATGCCAATATACGGAAAAACGGCCTTTTCAGAAGGTGTTCTCACCTATTTATTAAGGAATTTATCAACAGAAATAACCCCTGGAAAGGTTGATAAATTAGGCGTTAAAATTTTTGTAATTCTCTCTAATTTTTGTCATTTCGTTTCGCGCGATGGAATATGGGTACGGTATTTGACGTTCTTATGAATAGAATTCGTAATTTTAAAAAGTATTAAGGAGGATTTATGGATGATAATTTTTCACCAAGAGTAAAAGACGTCATTGCCTACAGCAAGGAAGAAGCATTGCGCCTCGGCCACGATTTTATCGGGACCGAGCACCTGATGCTGGGCTTGCTTCGCGATGGAAACGGGAAAGCCATCAGCATTCTCGACGCCATGGAAGTAGACCTGGATCATCTGCGGAGGAAAGTGGAAATTCTGAGTCCGCCGAACCCCAGTGCCAATGCCCTCCCGAAGGATAAAAAGAACCTGCACCTGACCCGTCAGGCAGAACGCGCCCTGAAAACCACGTTTCTGGAAGCCAAACTTTTCCAGAGTTCGTCTATCAACACGGCCCACCTCTTGCTCTGTATCCTTCGCAATGAAAACGACCCGACCACCAAATTACTGCACAAGATGAAGGTAGATTACGACGGCGTGAAAGAACAATTTAAGAGCATGATCACCAGTGATAGCGAGGAAGACTACAGCGATACGCCCTCTGCAGAATCCTTCCCCAGCGATTCCGATGATGTCGGTGAGGGGAAAGAAGGATCCTACTCGGGCGGATCATCTCAGAAAGGAAATAAAAAATCCAAGACGCCCGTGCTGGATAACTTCGGGCGCGACCTCACCCAAATGGCTGAGGAAAACAAACTCGACCCTGTTGTGGGGCGGGAAAAGGAAATCGAGCGCGTCTCACAAATTCTGAGCCGCCGCAAAAAGAACAACCCCCTGCTGATCGGGGAACCGGGAGTAGGTAAGAGCGCGATCGCGGAAGGCCTTGCCCTGCGTATTATCAATAAAAAAGTATCCCGCATCTTATATAACAAAAGAGTAGTCACCCTGGACCTCGCTTCCCTGGTCGCCGGAACCAAATACCGCGGGCAGTTTGAAGAGCGCATGAAGGCGGTGATGAACGAACTGGAGAAGAATGACGATGTTATCCTCTTTATCGACGAGATCCACACCATTGTGGGGGCCGGTGGGGCAACGGGCAGTCTGGACGCCTCCAATATGTTTAAACCGGCACTGGCGCGGGGCGAAATTCAATGTATCGGAGCGACTACCCTGGACGAATACCGACAGTACATCGAAAAAGACGGGGCCCTGGAGCGACGTTTTCAGAAAGTAATGGTAGAGCCGACCTCTGTTGAGGAAACCATTGAAATTCTGCGCAACATCAAAGGAAAGTACGAAGATCACCACAACGTCAATTACACAGATGAGGCGATTGATGCCTGCGTTAAACTCACCAATCGCTATATCACTGACCGCTTTCTGCCAGACAAGGCCATCGACGCCCTGGACGAGGCGGGATCCCGCGTCCATATTATCAACATGGATGTGCCCAAGCAAATCCTGGAGCTGGAAAAGCAACTGGAAGAGGTGCGGGAACTCAAAAACAGTGTGGTTAAAAAACAGCGGTACGAAGAAGCCGCCAAGCTCCGGGATGATGAAAAACGCCTGGAGAAGGATCTTGCCATAGCCCAGGAAAAATGGGAAGAAGACAGTAAACTTCAACGGGAGACCGTTTCGGAAGAAAGTGTGGCGGATGTCGTCTCTATGATGAGTGGGATACCCGTCAATAAGATTGCGCAAACCGAGAGTAATAAACTCGCCAAATTGCCGGATCTCATTAAAAACAATGTCATCGGGCAGGATGAGGCTGTGGCCAAAGTGGCCAAGGCGATTCAGCGTAACCGCGCCGGATTAAAGGATCCGAACAAGCCCATCGGGAGTTTTATTTTCCTCGGACAAACCGGTGTAGGTAAAACACAGCTGGCCAAAGTACTGGCCAAGGAATTATTCGACTCTGAAGATGCCCTGATCCGTATCGATATGAGCGAGTATATGGAAAAGTTTGCGATTTCAAGACTCGTAGGCGCACCTCCGGGATATGTCGGCTATGAAGAAGGCGGGCAGCTCACTGAAAAAGTGCGCCGTAAACCGTATTCGGTGATTCTCCTCGATGAAGTCGAGAAGGCGCATCCGGATGTCTTCAATATGCTCCTGCAAGTGTTGGATGATGGCTTTTTAACGGACAGCCTCGGACGGAAGATCGATTTCCGGAATACGATCATCATCATGACCTCCAATATCGGGGCCCGTCAGATCAAAGATTTTGGTCAGGGCGTCGGATTTGGGACAGCGGCCAAGAAATCCCAGGCAGATTCGCATCAGAAAAGTGTCATCGAGAATGCACTGAAAAAAGCATTTGCCCCCGAATTCCTGAACCGTATCGACGACGTCATGGTGTTCAACCCCCTGGAGCGGGAACACATCCACCAGATCATAGATATCGAGCTGAAGAAACTCTATGACCGCATCCGGGATATCGGATACGAATTGAAGCTGACCGATAAGGCCAAGGATTATATCTCGGATAAAGGATTCGACAAAGAATACGGTGCCCGTCCGCTGAAACGCGCGATTCAGAAATACATCGAAGACGCCCTGGCCGAGGAAATCGTCAATTCCAAACTGGAAGAAGGGGACAAAATCGAGATGGACCTCGATAAGGAGGGCGATAAACTGACTATTAAGATCACCAAAGCCAGTAAATCCTCCAAGGAAGCTTAGAGTTGTAGGAAAATTATTTCATAAGGAGTCCTAGAAATGGGACTCCTTTTTTTATGCCCCTTCAGAAGTTTCGTAAGAATAACGATACAAGCCCGCAGGGCCGCGACCGTAGAAACGATATTTACGTCTTTAATCTAAATTTTTTCTCATTCGAACACCCTCACTCTACTTTCGTCCCGAGACACTAAATGAAAATAGAATGGATTTGGGACCTGCAAAAAAGACGGTAATCGTCAGGGAATACTTGTTGGATGTTGGCAAGATTCAGGTATTCGATAATTACCTGGTATCAATATTTGATCAGGGGGCTACCCTGACCCTCGAGCGTGCGTATCAGATCATCGGGATTTCCGAGATACACTTCCGGGATAAGAATTTCGGCTTTATCAGCCACAGGATCAACTCCTATGCCATAGACCCGACGGTGTATACGTATTTCCGGCAACTCGAAAATCTTAAGGCGTTTGCCGTGGTTTCCAATAAGGAAGTAGACATGCATAACTTCCATATTGAAAAGCTGTTCTACAAAAATCCCATGAAGTATTTTATCGATTACCAAAAGGCGCTGAAATGGGTCCGCAGCCGGGTGATTCTCAGCACTCCTGAATAATACGGATCCCTTTTCTGGCCCTCCGGGGCCGACCTTCTCCTTTGTGAAGTATTCTAAAGGACCCGGAATGAGCGTCCTTTCATTTCTTCCCGGATTCAGGATGGCTTTTCCGAAGATTCCGAATGCGATTGCGAGCCGTTTTGCACCGGCTCCTGCGAACTATTTTCGCTAGGTTCTGTCGAGTCGTTTTGTGGAGGTTGCGAAGGCAATTGCCCGGAGAGTTCCCGAAAGGCCATTCCAATTCCCGAGAGGATATCGGAGGCCGTAAGGGCTTCCACCCCTGTTTCTCCAACGCTCAGATCTCCTGCCCTTCCATGTAAATAGACCCCGAGCAATGCGGCCTGCAATGGAGGATAACCGGTGGCCCGTAATCCCGTGATCATTCCGCTCAATACATCTCCGCTACCCCCGGTAGCCATTCCCGGATTCCCGGTGAGATTAATATAGCCCTTCTCCTTCCAGAACACCATCGTATGGGCTCCTTTGATCAGAAGAATACATTTCCATTTTTGAGCGAATGCACGTGCTTTTTTAAGCTTATCAAAATCGTCCTTCCAGGCCCCGATAAGGCGTTTCAATTCTCCTGGATGCGGGGTGAGAATACTCTCTTCCGGAATATCCTTCAGGGCTTTCGGATTCAGGCTGAGGATGTTGAGGGCATCGGCATCCAGTACGAGCGGTTGTTTCTGTATTTTGAGCCAGGCCAGGAAGGCTTTCTGAGCGCCTGCTCCTGTCCCCAGGCCCATACCAATGCCAGCGGTCTGGCCCGAAAGGACTTCGGGCAACTCGAGATGCTCCTCCATATCTGCGGTTGTACGCACCATAATTTCCGGGAGTTGGGTTTGGAGGGGGATATACCCACAACCCGGAACACATGCGGTAACCAGACCCGTTCCGCATAAAAGAGCCGCCCTGGAGGCCAGGGCCACAGCCCCTATTTTTCCATGACTTCCCCCGAGGATAAATGCATGGCCAAAAGTGCCTTTATGATCAAACTTAGAGCGGGGCCGGTACCAGGATCTGAGCACCGTGGGATCGAGCAGTTCATATTCGGGAATAACCGAATCCAAATAAGCTGCATCCAAACCAATATCCAGGGCTTCCCATTGCTGGATCACAGCTCCGGTCTGGGGTAGAAAAAAAACGAGCTTGGGTGCCTGAAAGGTGAGGATGTGGTTCGCATGAACCACTTTACTCAGGTCCTCCGGCAGTTGGTCCAGGTACATCCCCGAAGGCATATCGATGCTGAGGATAAAGGCCCCGGAAGCATTCAAATGCTCAAAAAGCGCTCCCACCCAGGACTGCGGGGGTCGGTTCAGACCAATACCAAAGACACAATCCACTATGAGGGCATCCGGATGCAATTCGGGTAAAGGACTCCCTTCATCCAGATATTCCGGCCACATTTTCCGCGCTTTCAGGCGTTTTAGGTTGGTGAGAAAATCGGCAGATCTGCGTTCGCTGTATTTTAGGACATATACCACTACATGATAGCCGTGTTCCACCAGATGGCGGGCAAGTACCAGCCCATCTCCTCCATTATTTCCTGTGCCACAAAAAACATGGATGTTTACCGGATTGCCCTGCAGGCGGTGATGCAACCAGTCAAAGGCTTTGGTGGCCGCGCGCTCCATCAGGTCGGTGGAGGAAATCTCCTGGGCGGTGAGTGTCTGGGCATCGGCCTCATAGATTTGTGAACGGTCCAGGATTTTCATGGGCTTCGGCGGCATAGGTTTACTCCTTAAAGGAACTAAATGTGAAGGGGATTCAAAAGAAAACAGCCCGAAAATTGATTTCAGGACAATTCCTCCTTTGGTATTTGGTCTGGTTTTGAAATATACTACATTTGGGGGTTTAGCAGTGCCGTAGGCCCATAGGCCGGGTATATCAACGCTTTAAAAAGGGCATTACCATCCATACCCTGAGGTTTAACCGGGGAAATAAAAAATACGTAGAGACGACAATGCGAGTATTAAAATTTGGCGGGAGTTCTGTAGCGGGTCCGGAGGCTATAGCCGCCACCCTTAAAATCGTTGCTCAATCTGAAACCCCATTACTTGTCGTAGTTTCAGCCCTGGGCGGAGTTACGGATCTGCTGCTGGATGCCACCCAACAGGCAGCTTCACAACAGGAGCAATGGCGGGAGTCGCTCGAGGCCATCGAAAAACGATATCTGGATACCGTGCGCGGTTTGCTGCCCCTGGAACGGCAGGCAGCTGTCCTCAGCCGGGTCAAAAAGGAACTGAACACCCTGGAGACCCTTTTGGAGGGGGCCTGGCTCATCGGAGAATCCACCCCAAAACTCGGGGATAAAATCGGGAGTTACGGAGAATTGCTTTCGGCTTTTATCATCGCTGAATACTATAGAAGCCAGGGGGTTTCCGCGGAATTTCAGGACAGCAGGGACCTTATCGAGACCGATAATACCTTTGGAAATGCCAGGGTACATCAGGAGAAAACCTATGCTAAGATTACCGCTGCGCTTAAGGGAGACCCTCCTGTGGTGGTATTGCCCGGTTTTATCGCTTCCAATGCAGAGGGTGATACGACGACCCTGGGCAGGGGCGGATCGGATTATTCGGCCGCTCTTTTTGCAGGGGCCCTTAAGGCGAACGTCCTGGAAATTTGGACGGATGTGAGCGGAATGTATACGGCCAATCCAAAACTGGTTTCAGGCGCCCGGCCCATTCCCACCCTCTCCTATGAAGAGGCCATGGAACTCTCGCATTTCGGAGCCAAGGTCCTTTACCCCCCTACCATTCGCCCGGCCCTGCAGGCGGGCATCCCCATTGTGATCCGCAACACGTTCAAACCTGAGGAACCCGGAACCCGAATTGAATTGGATGGGAATCCCCACGGGCGTACCGTTCGGGGGATCAGTTACGTACCCGGTATTGCATTGCTCTCCCTCGAAGGACCTGGTATGATCGGGATTCCAGGCATCAGCCACCGCTTTTTTGAAGTCCTTTGGCAAAAGGACGTCAATGTGGTTTTTATTACGCAGGCGTCTTCAGAACATTCTATTTGTGTCGGGATCCTTGAAAACCAGGCATCCCTCGCCTCAGAGGCTGTTAACCTTGCCTTTGAAAGGGAAATTGAAAAAGGAGGGATTACCCCGGTACGGGTGGAGGGGGGACTTTCCATCGTCGCGCTGGTTGGAGACCGGATGAAAAAGCATCAGGGTCTCAGCGGGCGGATGTTCAGCACCCTGGGTCGCAACAATGTCAATATCCGGGCCATCGCCCAGGGCGCCTCTGAGCGCAATATTTCAGCGGTAATCGGGAGTGCTGATGTAAAAAAAGCCCTGAATACTCTCCACGAGGCCTTTTTCGAAGAACAGGTAAAGCAGTTGAACCTTTTTGTTATGGGGGTGGGCAATGTCGGATCCCGTCTGCTGAACCAGATCCGGGAGCAGCAAAAAGTGCTTAAAAAAGACTACCGGCTCATGATCCGGGTCGTCGGTATTTCAAATTCCCGTAAAATGGTATATCGGGAAAAAGGGATTCCGCTGGAGCAATGGTCGGCTGTTTTAGAGGAAGGAGCGCCTGCAAGTCCAAAAGGCTATTTTGACCTGGTGCAAAAGGCGAACCTGAGAAACTCCATCTTTATCGACAATACGGCCAGCGCAGAAATATCGGGCTGGTATGCCGCCTACCTCCGGGAAAGTGTGGCTGTGGTTACCTGCAATAAAATTGCCTGTTCCGACCGCTATTCCCAATATCAGGAGTTGAAGCACTTGGCCCGCACTTATACCGTCCCATTTCTTTTTGAAACCAACGTCGGGGCCGGCCTTCCGGTGATTGACACCTTAAAAAACCTGGTGCTTTCCGGAGACCGCATTCGAAAGATACAGGCGGTATTATCAGGAAGTTTAAACTTCATATGGAACACCTATGACGGGACAGACCCCTTTGCAGATGTCGTTCGGGTCGCCCAAAAAGAAGGTTTTACGGAGCCGGATCCGAGAATCGACCTCAGTGGTATCGACGTCATGCGCAAAATCCTGATCCTGGCCCGCGAAAGTGGTTACGCCCTGGAACTGGACGATATTGAAAATCACTCCTTCCTGCCAGAGGCCGCCCAAAACACCCCGGATACCGAAGTGTTTTATAAAGCTTTGGAAGCGGGGGAATCTCATTTTTCAAACCTTTTTAAGGCCGCTCAAAAAGATGGAAAACGTCTGAAATATGTAGCAGAATTCAATACGAATTCCGCCCGGGTAAAACTCGAGGCGATACCCCCGGGACACGATTTTTTTAACCTGAGAGGGAGCGACAATATTGTGCTGTTTTACACAGACCGGTATCCGGAGCAACCCCTGATGATCAAAGGGGCCGGTGCGGGGGCCGAAGTGACGGCCTCAGGGCTTTTTGCGGATATCATCCGGGCGGGTACTTTCTGAAACCGCCTGGAAATAAAACGAATTATGGAGTCTTCTAACATCACTATTTTCGCTCCGGCGACCATCGCCAATCTCTCGTGTGGCTTCGATGTGCTGGGCCTGGCCCTTGAGGGGATCGGCGACCGGATGACGGTGGGGCTCACCCCCGAGCCGGGCGTTCGGATTTCGAAGATCACAGGGGCAGACCTGCCCATGGAGGCCGAAAAAAACGTGGCCGGGGTAGCCGCTCTGGCTTTGCTTCAGGCTGCTGAATTCAAAGGTGGGGTGGTCCTTGAAATTGAAAAACATATCCTCCCGGGCAGCGGCATCGGCAGCAGTGCCGCCAGCGCAGCCGGGGCGGTCTGGGCCCTAAACAAATTACTGGGCGATCCCTTTTCCCCAGAGCGCCTGGTGGCATTTGCAGCCCTGGGGGAAGCCCTGGCCAGTGGCGCCCCCCATGCCGACAATGTGGCTCCTGCCCTTTACGGGGGTATTACCCTGATCCGCAGTTACGATCCTCTGGATATCGCACGCATCCACTGCCCTCCCCTGCTCTATGCAACCCTGTTGCACCCTCAGATCGAATTAAAAACTTCGGATTCCCGCAGTATCCTCAAACGAACCATCAGTCTGGAAAAAGGTATCCGCCAATGGGGTAATGTGGGAGGTCTGGTGACCGGCCTGTTCACCGAAGACTACGGTCTGATCAGTCGTTCTTTGGAAGATGGCATTATCGAACCCCTGCGTTCCCTGCTCATCCCCGGGTTTGACGACCTGCGTGAGGCAGCCCTTGAGGCAGGTGCCCTGGGTTTTGGTATTTCCGGATCCGGGCCTTCGGTCTTTGCGCTAAGCCGGGGAAAAGAAACCGCCCTTCAAACCGAACAAAGCCTCATTGCATGCTACAGTTCCCTCGGCATTCCTTTTAAGACCTACACCTCGGCCATAAATAAAAAAGGGGTTCGCCTGTGGAATCCACAGACGGATATTCTCACATAAGCGTACCTGCCCATGATGTATTACAGTCTGCAACAACAAGCTCCCGAAGTCTCTTTCAAAGAGGCTGCCCTTCGTGGGATTGCCCCGGATCGGGGACTCTATTTTCCCAAACAGCTTCCACGATTTTCCGCCGAATTCTGGCAGGACCTGCCCAAAAAGGACTTTCTGGAAAGCGCCCTGGAGCTCATGCATACCTTTACGGGAAAGTCCATTCCAGGCCCTGAACTCCGGGCAATCCTCGAAAAAACCCTGAGTTTTGAGTTTCCCCTGATCCCCCTGGAAGATTCGATTTCGGTTTTGGAACTCTTTCATGGGCCTACCATGGCTTTTAAAGATGTAGGGGCCACCTTTATGGCAGGCTGTCTGGGTTATTTCTCCGGGCAGACCGATCGCAAAACGGTGGTGCTGGTCGCCACCAGCGGAGATACCGGGGGGGCTGTGGCCCGTGGTTTTTTAAATGTGCCCGGGGTGGAAGTCGTGATACTCTACCCCAAAGACAAGGTCAGCGATATACAGGAAAGGCAATTGACCACCCTTGGAGCGAATATCCGTGCGCTTCGCGTTCAGGGTACCTTTGACGACTGTCAGGCTCTGGTGAAACTGGCTTTTCAGGATCCGGTCCTCTTTGAAAACCAGGCCCTGACCTCTGCCAACAGTATTAATGTAGCCCGATGGCTGCCGCAGATGCTCTATTATGTACGTGCCATACAGCAGCTTCCTCCTGGGGCCCGTCCTCCTGTTTTCTCAGTGCCCAGCGGAAACTTCGGCAACCTCTGCGCCGGCCTTTTAGCATCGCGCATGGGAATGCCCGGTGCCCATTTTATAGCCGCCACGAACTCCAACGATACCATTCCCAGGTATATGGAATCCCGGAATTACGATCCCAGGCCCGCTATCGCCTCCCTCTCCAACGCCATGGATGTGGCCGACCCGAGTAATTTTGTGCGGATTCTGGAACTCTTTGAAAATGACTTTCCAAAACTGTCCGATAAACTTTCCGCTTATTCTTTTACGGATGCCCAGACGCTGAAGGCCATAGAGACTTTATTCGAGACCTACGCGTATATCGCTGACCCCCACGGGGCTGTAGGATATCTGGGGCTGCTGCGTTACCTCGGGGAGCATCCGGACCACACCGGGATCTTTCTGGAGACCGCCCATCCCATAAAGTTCAGGGAGACGGTGGAAACCTGTTTGAATCGGGAATTGGAGCTCCCTTTACAAATCCGTGGACTCCTTGACCGGGAAAAGGTGTTTTCGGATATCAGTACCTATGAGGAATTGAGGGAGGCCTTGCGGTAAACCCGGATTTTGAGCCCGGATTCTTCCAACAATTTTCAATACTTTTACATCCTTTAATCCCTAGATCTCATGAAAGAAATCGCCCTTTCTGCTACCCACAAAGCCCTTGGAGCTAAAATGGTTCCTTTTGCCGGATATAATATGCCCGTTTCCTATGAAGGCGTTACGGTGGAACATCAAACCGTACGCGAGGGCGTCGGGGTATTTGATGTCTCCCATATGGGGGAATTTCTCATCGAAGGACCGAAAGCCCTGGAACTCATTCAGAAGGTGACTTCAAATGATGCTTCCAAGCTCGAAGTCGGTCGTGCCCAGTACAGTTGCCTGCCCAATGAAACCGGGGGGGTTGTGGACGACCTCATCGTATACCGGGTAAAACCGGAAACCTATCTTTTGGTGGTCAATGCCTCGAATATCGACAAGGACTGGGCGCATATTTCCAAATACAATGAAGCGATTGGGGCCGAGATGCGAAACCTCTCGGAGGCCTATTCCCTTTTAGCCATACAGGGGCCTAAGGCCGCCGAAGCCATGCAATCCCTCTCCTCGGTAGACCTCGCCGGCATTCCCTTCTACCATTTTGTAGTGGGCGATTTTGCAGGCATTCCCCATGTCATTATTTCGGCTACGGGCTATACCGGTTCGGGCGGCTTTGAGATCTATTGCAAGAATGACGAAGTGCAGCAGGTCTGGGATAAGGTACTGGAGGCCGGAGCGTCTTATGGCATTAAACCCATAGGCCTGGCCGCCCGGGACACCTTGCGCCTGGAAATGGGCTACTGTCTCTACGGAAATGACATTGACGATACCACTTCGCCCCTGGAAGCCGGGTTGGGCTGGATTACCAAATTCACCAAGGACTTTGTCAACAGTGAGGCCCTTAAAGCCCAGAAAGATGCCGGAGTAACGCGGAAACTGGTCGGGTTTGAACTTGCGGACCGCGGGATTCCAAGACAGGGATATACCATTACGGACGCCGATGGCACACCTATAGGATCGGTTACCTCAGGTACCATGTCCCCTTCCCTGGGCAAAGGGATCGGGATGGGGTATGTCCCCGTTTCACATGCGCAGCCCGGGACGATTATCGGGATTCAGATCCGTAAAAACAACCTGCCGGCCACCGTGGTCAGACCGCCATTCTACAAAGGGTAAGCCCCAACAAACGTGCAGCAGACCGGTAAGCGAATATTGATATTGGGAGCCAGCGGCTTCCTGGGGAATGCCTTGTACAAGGAGCTCTGCAATTACTACAACACTTTTGGCACCTACTGTTCGGCCCGAAGGAGCTTTCAGGATAACGGCCAGTTCTTTCGCTACGATATGGAGGAAGATGATATTCATCGCCTGCTGCAGGAAGTGAAACCCGATATAGTTATCTCGGCAGTTAGAGGTGATTTCGGGGCCCAGGTACAGGCCCATGTGCATCTGGCAGAATTCATCAGTCGCAAGCGCATTCGCATGTTCTTTCTCTCCTCGGCCAATGTATTTGACGCCTACAGCAAATACCCGTCCTACGAGTATGACAAGACCCTCTCGGAGAGTATCTATGGCCGGCTAAAGATCCGTATTGAAAACATGTTGCTCCGGCTTCCCGCCCGCAAATCCGCCATCCTGCGCCTGCCCATGGTTTTTGGGAACACCTCCCCCCGAATCAAAGAAATAAAAGAAGCCCTGCAAAACGAACAGCCCATTGAGGTGTTTCCGAACCTGGTGATGAATGTGACTTCGGATGACAAACTGGCCCAGCAGGTGCACTATATGATCAACCGGAATAAATCCGGGATCTATCACCTGGGCTCCACAGACCTGGTCCATCACGACGATTTCATACGGGAAATCACCACCCACCTGAGCCCTAAACGCCCGGTCTTTAAGAGGGTGTACACCACCAATGAAGAACGCTACCTGGCCGTACTGCCCAAAGCACAAATACTTCCCAAAAATCTGCAACTGGAGTATCAGGAAGTGATTGACAGCCTGATTAAGCAGTAGGCTTTGTACCTTTGAATTAAATCTAAAATCGCATGGCTATGAAAAAATTATCGGAAGCTGAAATCACTCAGAAACTCGAAGGCTTTGAAGGATGGGAACTCAACGACAACGCCCTGGAAACGACCTTTGAATTCCATAACTTCAAAGAGGCTTTTACCCTGATGACCCGAATCGCTTTTGAATGTGAGGCCCAGAACCACCACCCGGACTGGAGTAACGTGTACAACCGCCTGCACATTCGCCTCAACACCCACGATGCCGGGGGCGTCACAGAAAAGGATTTTAAACTGGCCCAAACAATCGAAACCCTGGTCGCCACGAATCCGGAATAACGATTTTTTAAAACATCCAACATGCGCTGGGGCAGCTTTATTTTTTTGAAGCCCCCAATAGCGTCTGGGCCGGGAAAGGAACCAAAAAATATTTGTAGCCCTCCCGGCATTTTTTATTTTTGATCCGGTAGCAGAAAATCCGCTGTATGGGAAGAGCATTTGAATTTCGAAAAGGCAGAAAATTAAAGCGATGGGCCGCCATGTCCAAAGCCTTTACCCGTATTGGGAAGGATATTGTCATGGCTGTAAAAGAAGGCGGGCCGGACCCGAACCACAACTCCCGCCTGCGCGCTGTGATTCAGAATGCCAAGGCCGTGAATATGCCCAAGGACAATATTGAGCGGGCGATCAAAAGGGCCTCGGACAAATCCCAGGGCGATTTCAAGGAAGTACTCTTCGAGGGCTATGGCCCCCACGGGATCGCCATCCTGATTGAAACCGCCACGGACAACAATACCCGTACGGTAGCCAACATCCGCAGCTATTTTAATAAATGCAACGGCAGCCTGGGGACTTCAGGCTCCGTGGAGTTTATGTTCGACCATACCTGCAACTTCTGCATCGACCCGGAAGGCCTGGACCCGGAAGAACTCGAACTCGAAATGATCGATTTCGGGGCCGAAGAAGTTTTTGAAGACGAGGACGGCCTGCATATTTACGCCCCTTTCGAAAGTTTTGGCGCCATCCAGAAGGAACTGGAATCCCGTGAAATCGAAATCCGCTCTTCCGGCTTTGAACGCATCCCCCAGGTCACCAAACAACTCTCCCCCGAAGAAGTCGAGGAAGTCGAAAAACTCCTGGAAAAAATTGAGGAAGACGACGACGTTCAGAACGTGTTTCACTCCATGGAGGAACCGTCTGAAGATTGAGCAAACACTAAGACATACGGAATTTGAGAGGCCCTGGCCGGGGTTCTCATACATATCACACCTGCCAGAGGTGATGGAGATCATTGCCCCGGCCGGAACAATGCGGTACATTACTGGTTCTAACAAGAATGGGGTTTCCCATTCCGCCAAAGATTACCGCCATGAAAAATTTTGCCCACATCCTTTTGATCCTTTTGGTTCCTTTTATATTCTCCTGCAGCAGCAGTGACGACGACGAAGACACACTCACCAAAGACGGGTCCTTCCCCATCAGCGAACTCGCCGGTACCTGGGTGGCCACCAAAGCCCAGTTCAGTGTCAGCTCCACATCGGTGGATGTGGTGGAAAACGGGGGAACCGCCCTTATGACCGTACAGAGTAACGGTAACTTTGCCCTTACGTTGGATCCTGTGGACCGCCCTGCCTATACGGTTCGGGGTGAGATGTTCTGGGAAGCCTGGCAGGGCAGCTACTACTTTGCCATTGAGTGGGAAGATGAACCCGGGGACTGGGACACCTACGGCGATGCCTATGATGGCACCACTCTTTCCCTGAATGGGGGTACGGACTCGGGAGCGTACGACTTTGATAATGACGGGGATATGGAATCCTGTTCCGTGCACTTCATCTTTGTCCGTGACTAAAGAGGCTCAAAAACCAACGCATGTAAACAGGAGCGGGACGTTGAACTAGGTGTATTCCGGTACCTTACCTATTACTCCTTTGAAGAATTCCCGGTACTGCGGATAATCTTTTTCGTAGTCCCCGGAAGGGTACATGGGTTCAGAAAAACGGACTGTTTTTTTACCGTAGTCAAAGGCGACCAGCACAATGGGAACCTCAGCAGCCACGGCGATATAGTAGAACCCGGTTTTCCAGGTATCCACCTTTTTCCGCGTGCCTTCCGGGGCGAGTGCCAATCGGAATTCCTCTCGTTCCCGGAACAGGTCGGCCACAGCTTCTACCGTATCACTTCGCCTGGAGCGGTCTACAGGCGCCCCCCCGGCCTTTTTGAAAAACCAGCCGAAAGGGCCTTCAAAGAGGCTTTTCTTGCCGATAAAATTGATTTGCACGCCAATGAGTTCCCGAATCAGCAACCCGACTATAAAATCCATCCAATGCGTATGGGGGACCACCGCAAAGACGCATTTATTCATCCGGGGCATAGGGCCTTCAAACTGCCATCCCATCAGTTTATGGTACATAAAAGAGGCCAGGGTTTTCATGAGTCGCCGGGTCAGATTTTGGTAAAGATTTCCCGGATCTGGTCCAGGCTGATTTTAGATTGCCAGTCCTCACCCAGGGCATTCTCCCACAAAGGTTCCATACTATAAGCCACTTCCGTCATGGTGTTGAAATCCGACTCGGAGCAGGAACGGGTTACATTTTGCGGCAAAGCAATACCCTGTTTTTTTCGCATCTGCTCAAAAATCCGGACGCCTTCCGGGTAAAAATCTTCCAAGTGCCTGAATACCAAACAATTTCCGAGGCCGTGTGGGGTACCCATCACATAGGAGAGCCCGTAACTCAGGGCATGGGCTACCCCCACCTGGCTGTAGGCAATACTCATACCCCCATGCCAGGAAGCCATCATTAATTTTTCACGGCTTTCTTCCGGGTCGAGATCCGTCAGGAAGACCTCCTCGCAGAGTTTCAGGGCCATCTCCCCGTAGCTTTTACTAAAGGTGTTGATATACCCCCCATTGAGCGATTCCACACAGTGGATATAGCAATCCATACCGGTGTAAAACCATTGGTCTTTCGGCACCCCGATGGCCAGATCCGGATCCAGTACCACCTGGTCAAAAGGGGTGTGGTCTGAGTTAATCCCCAGTTTGCGCTCAGGCCCCAGTAAGACGGTTGTCCTGGAAACCTCGGCCCCTGTGCCGCTCAGGGTAGGGATACCGATATGATATACGGCCTTATGGCGTACCAGGTCCCAGCCCTGAAAATCGGCCGCACTGCCTTTGTTATTGATCATGATGGCCACGGCTTTCGCCAAATCCAGCAATGTGCCGCCCCCGATCCCGACGATGGCCACAGGTTTATCAGAAGAATGCGCTGAGATTCGTGCCACCAGGGTGTCCACCTGTTGCGTTTTGGGTTCTTCATCTGCGGAAATCAGGATCAGAAGGTCTGATGGCAGGGCAGGGACACGACCGTGCATGGGGCTGTCCTCAAAAACGTCATTAGAATATCTAACGTCCCTAATATTAGAGACTGTGGCCTCGAAATATTCAGACGATCAGACAGCTTGAAGGTAAGTTGATGGGTTTGGAAGACCTTTGTTGAGAAAATTGGTAAATGGGCTTGGAACATCTTTGTTGAGAAAATTGGTAAACGGGTTTGGAGCATCTTTGTTGAGGAAATTGGTAAATGGGCTTGGAAAATCTTTGAGAAAGCTTTTGGATAGTTATTTTCTTTTGTTCAACCATTATGCATGTTTGATAATTAATACAAGTG